>NZ_LUNH01000073.1:0-17824 GCF_001628525.1 Aeromicrobium sp. REDSEA-S38_B2
TATCGAGACCACCCCGCAACGGCCCAGCGTGGCTCGACTCCCAGCGCCCGCTTGGAATGGTCTCGATACGTCTCCGCCAGCTCCTCCGTCGCGGCGTCGACTACTCGACCAGCGAACCCCCCGCTGGTCGAGTAGTCAGGACGGCGAGCGCCAGCGAGCGCGTCGCTGCGTATCGAGACCACCCCGCAACGGCCCAGCGTGGCTCGACTCCCAGCGCCCGCTTGGAATGGTCTCGATAGGACCGACCGAGCTCCTTCGTCGCCGGTCGGCCTACTCGACCAGCGGGCTCCCCGATGGTCGGGCTGCGGGGTCGAGGTCAGCCGGCGGCCTGCTGGAGGTCGCACTCGGCGATCAGTCGCTCCTCCACGGCGACGAGGGCATCGCGGTCGTCCTGGGTCGTCACGGGGCGGTCGGCACGGTCGACCAGCCCGAGGAGCGCGGTGTCGGAGAGGTCGGACTCCACGAACACCCGGGCGGAGCAGTCGGCGTTCTCGGCCTCGATGCTGGAGATCCGTCCGTCGCGGATCGCGTCGGCGACGTCGTCGACGCTCGGTCGTACGCCGCTGCCGCAGGCCGCCACGGCGAGCAGGGTGAAGGCCAGGAGCCCCACGGGGGCGGTGTGTCGATGCACGGGTCCTCCGATCGGTTCGCCCGCATCCTAGGGACGCGCGGCCGGAGGCGGCAACGGTCGGGTCAGCGGGTGGGGAACCGGTAGACCTCGCCGGCACGCTCGGCCTCGTAGAGCGCGTACGGGTCGTGCAGGGTGCGGTCGAGGGCGTCCTGCATCCAGGCGGCGTCGCGCGACGAGGCGCGCTGGCGGGCGTCGGCCGTGCCGTCGCTGGTGAGGTTCGACGCGAAGATGCCCGCCGCCGACTTCGGCAGGAAGTCCTCGTACACGATCGGCTGCAGCCGACCCTGGTCGTCGCGCCGGTAGTAGGCCAGGCCCTGCGCGTGCAGCTCCTCCTCGGTGCGCGGGAAGGCGCGGAAGCCCCGACCGTCGTAGAGGTCGCGGCCGGCGGGCGTCAGCGCGACGCCCCGGGCCTCGACCTCGCCGAACCGCACCCGCAGGTGCGCGTCGACGACCGAGCCGTCGGGCTCGCGGAAGCGGCGGGGCTCGGCGAGCGCACGGAACGACGTCTGGCGCAGCAGAACGTCGACGCCCTCCCCCGGCTCGACCCGCGGCGGGCCCTGGATGCGGTCGATCATCTCGATGCCGAGGTCGCCCATGCGCGCGTAGAGCGCGTCGATGTCGAGCACGCGGGGCGTGAGGTGGTTGATGTGCGTGGAGCCGACGCCGCCGATGTCGGCCGCGACGCTCGAGATCGACTCGAGGTGCTCGTACCAGGCACGGTCGACCGGCTCGTCGGACAACGCGAACGACGCGGTCGCCAGCTCCAGGAACCGGTCGGCCCGCTCGAACGTCAGGTCGCCCTCGGACTCCATCTGGTCGGCCAGCTCGAGCAACTCGGCGGGGAAGAGCGTGCGGGCGTCGAGGAACTCGCGCAGCCGCGCCTCGGTGCGCTCGTCGAAGAAGCGGCGGTCATCGACGACGAGCACCGACGTGAAGACGCGGAACGGGTTCTCCGCCAGCTCAGCGCGTGCCAGGGGCCGGAACGCCGTGCTGACCACGGGGATCGGCGGGGTCGCCTCGCGCAGGTCGTAGAACCCGACGGGGTACATGCCGCAGGCACCGAAGATCCGCGCCACCTGCGCCAGCTCCGCCTCGGTGCCGACCCGGATGGCACCGTGCCGCTCGGCCGTGACGCGACGGATCGAGCCGAGCCGTTCGGCGTCGCCGCCGCGGCGGGGCCGTAGAGCTCGGAGAGGTTCGCCGCCAGGTCCGCGCGCAAGCGCGTGGGCGAGACGGCCCACCTGTGGCCGCCCTCGGCTTCGACCTCCTCCGACACCCGGAGGTACCGGAAGCGGCTCACACGAACTCCACGCCCTGAGCCAGCGGCAGCTCGGTGGAGTAGTTCACCGTGTTCGTCGCGCGGCGCATGTAGGCGCGCCACGCGTCGGAGCCCGACTCGCGACCGCCGCCGGTGTCCTTCTCCCCGCCGAACGCGCCACCGATCTCGGCACCCGAGGGGCCGATGTTGACGTTGGCGATGCCGCAGTCGGAGCCGACCGCCGACACGAACGTCTCGGCCTCGCGCACGTCGAGGGTGAAGATCGAGGACGACAGGCCCTGGGCGACGTCGTTGTGCAGGGCCAGGGCATCGACGAACGAGGAGTAGGTGAGCACGTAGAGGATCGGCGCGAACGTCTCCTCCTTCACGACGTCGGTCTGGCCGGGCATGTCGACGATGGCGGGCTGCACGTAGTAGCCGCCGCCGGTCGCGTCGCTGGCGGCGACGTCCTGCGCGCCGCCGGTGACGAGCGTGCCGCCGTCGGCCTGGGCACGGCTGATCGCGTCGCCGAACGCCCGGAACGACGCCTCGTCGACCAGGGGCCCGACGAGCGTGGTCGGCTCCAGCGGCGAGCCGATCGGCAGCGTCGCGTACGCCTTCGCCAGCCGCTCCACCAGCTCGTCCTTGATGCTCTCGTGCACGATCACGCGACGCAGCGACGTGCAGCGCTGGCCGGCCGTGCCGACGGCGGAGAACACGATGCCGCGCACGGCGAGGTCGAGGTCGGCGCTGGGCGCCACGACGGCGGCGTTGTTGCCGCCGAGCTCGAGCAGCGAGCGGCCCAGGCGGGCGGCCACGCGCGGCGCGACCTCCTTGCCCATCCGGGTGGAGCCGGTGGCCGAGACGAGCGGCACGCGCGGGTCGTCGACGAGCGCCTCGCCGACCTCACGGGCGCCGAGCACGACCTGCGACAGGTGCTCCGGCGCGCCGGCGCGGCGGGCCGCCTCGTCGGCGAGGGCCTGGCATGCGAGGGCGGTCAGCATCGTCTTCTCCGACGGCTTCCACACCACGGCGTCGCCGCAGACGAACGCGAGCGCCGCGTTCCACGACCACACCGCGACCGGGAAGTTGAAGGCGCTGATGACGCCGACGACGCCCAGCGGGTGCCACTGCTCCATCATCCGGTGCCCAGGACGCTCGGTGGCGATCGTCAGCCCGTGCAGCTGGCGGGAGAGCCCGACCGCGAGGTCGCAGATGTCGATCATCTCCTGCACCTCACCCAGACCCTCGCTCAGGATCTTCCCGGCCTCGATGCTCACCAGCGCGCCGAGGTCGTCCTTGTGCTCGCGGAGCAGCTCGCCCAGCTCGCGCACGAACTGGCCGCGCACCGGCGCCGGGACGCTGCGCCACTGCAGGAAGGCGTCGTGCGCGCGGCCCACCGCGTCGCCGACGTCGGCGGCCGAGTGCGACGCGAGCCGACCGATCTCGTGGCCGTCGATCGGCGACGTCGCGGGCAGGTCGCGCTGCGCCCCCTCGGGAACGGCGTCGAAGGGATTGCCGGCGCCGAGGCGCTGCAGGATCTCGAGGGCGCGGGTGGTGACGTCGCTCATGCGGGAGAGACCTTTCCGTGGGAGGCGAACAGCTGTCCGGAGGTGGTGGCGAAGAGGTCGTCGAGGCGGATGTCCTCCTGGGCGACGAAGCCGGCGTGCGGCAGGCCGCCGTCGGCGACGAGCTCGACGACGGAGACGGCTGAGGCGGCGGTGGTCCAGCTGATGGCGCGCCAGGTGCGACCCTCGATCTCGATCGGCAGGTAGCCGCGCACGTAGTTCTCGCGGAACGGCTGGCCGGCCTTCGTGCCCTCGACGGCGGCGTGCAGGTAGACGATGTCGTCGTTCACGGGCGGCTTGGCGTCGACGAGGATCCGGCCGACCTCCTCGCGACGCTCGCGCAGGTTGAGCTCGTCGAACAGGAAGTGCATCTGCTCGAAGTGGCCCGGGTAGCGCAGGGTCTTGTAGTCGAGCCGGCTCACGCGGCCCTCGTACGTCTGGCACATCGTGCCGAGACCACCGGAGGTCAGCGCGGCCTCCAGCTCGATGCCGCCGATGAAGACGCGCTCCTTCTCGGTCATGGCCGGCACCATCTGACGGCGGCCGGAGCGCAGCACCTCGCAGTCGTTGAGGTACTCGTTGACGACGCCCTCGGCCGACCAGTTGAACGCGTAGCCGAGCAGGCCGGTCGGGTTCTGCGGCAGGGCGCCGACCTTGAGCTCGATGTTGCGGATCTGCTCGAAGCCCTGCGCGAGCGAGGCACCGACGATGCCGATCAGCCCGGGCGCCAGGCCGCACTGCGGCACGAACGCCGACTCGGGGCGCTGGCGGCTCAGCTCCACGACGCGGTTCGTCGTCGGGACGTCCTCGGTGAGGTCGAAGTAGTGCGTGCTGGTGTCGTACGCGGCCTCGGCGACGGCGATGTTCAGGTGGTAGGGCAGGCACGACACGACGGCGTCGACGTCGGTGAGCGCCTTGCGGACGGCGGTGGCGTCGGCGACGTCGACCACGTGGGAGGCGAAGTGGAGGTCGTCGCGCGGGGCGGCGTCGTAGCCGACGACGTCGAACTGCGCGCGGACGAGCAGGTCGGCCACCAGCTCGCCGACCTTCCCGAGACCGAACACCGCCACGGTGTTGAGCGAACGGGACACGGGACCTCCTGGGGCCGGCGACGGATCGCGTCGCGTGAGTGTGGCGTCGAGGGGTGCTCGACGTCACACGATGCTAGCCAGCGGGAGGCCCCGTGTCTGTACCGGCTGGACGGTCCAGTGATGACGATCCGGTGAAGTTCGTCGGACCGACCGTCCTCCCCCGCTGGGCGCGACGTTCGCGGGCCGGATCGGGTCGCGACGACACCGAAACGTCACACTCAGCGGGGAGGGAGCAGGGCCTGGCGGGGGTGCCTGGCGGGGGCGCGGAGCAGACCGGGCTAGACGGCGGGGATGGTCTGGGCCGCGGCGCGGTTGGCGGCGGAGACGACGGCCCGCAGCGAGGCGGTGACGATGTTGGCGTGGATGCCCACGCCCCACACGATCTCGCCGGCGATCTCGGCCTCGACGTAGGCGGCGGCAAGGGCGTCGCCGCCAGCCGACAGCGCGTGCTCGGTGTAGTCGAGCACCCGGATGTCGGCCCCGGCCTGACGCATGCCGTCGACGAAGGCGTCGACGGGACCGTTGCCCTCGCCCTTGAAGGAGCGCTCCTCCCCGCGGACGACGAGGTCGACGACCTGCTGGTCGTGACCGTCCGACGACGTGGTGGAGGTGAAGGTCACGAGGGAGTAGGGCTCCTCGCGCTCGAGGTACTCCTGGCTGAACGCCGTCCAGATGCCGTCGGCGGAGATCTCGCCCGCCTCGCCCTCGGTGAGGCCCTGCACGACCCGGCTGAACTCGATCTGCAGGCGACGCGGCAGGTCGAGCTGGTGCTCGGTCTTCAGCAGGTAAGAGACGCCGCCCTTGCCGGACTGGCTGTTGACGCGGATGACGGCCTCGTAGGTGCGGCCGACGTCGTGCGGGTCGATGGGCAGGTAGGGCGCCTCCCACGGCACCTCGGACACGTCGACGCCCTGCTCGGCGGCGATCCGGTCGAGGTCCTCCAGGCCCTTCTTGATGGCGTCCTGGTGGGAGCCGGAGAAGGCGGTGTAGACGAGGTCGCCCGCGTACGGGTGGCGCGGGTGCACCGGCAGGCTCGTGCAGTACTCGACGGTGCGGCGCACCTCGTCGATGCCGATGCCGCCGGCGGTGAAGTCGACCTGCGGGTCGATGCCCTGGCTGAACAGGTTCATGCCGACGGTGACGAGGTCGACGTTGCCGGTGCGCTCGCCGTGGCCGAAGAGGCACCCCTCGACGCGGTCCGCTCCGGCCATCAGCGCCAGCTCGGTGGCGGCGACGGCGGTGCCGCGGTCGTTGTGCGGGTGCAGGCTGATGGCGACGTTCTCGCGGTGCTCGACGTTGCGGCCGAACCACTCGATCTGGTCGGCGTAGGTGTTCGGGGTGGCCATCTCGACGGTGGCCGGCAGGTTGAGGATGATCTCGCGACCGTCCTCGGGCTGCCAGACGTCCATGACCGCGTTGCAGACCTCGACGCTGAACTCCAGCTCGGCGCCGGTGAAGATCTCGGGGCTGTACTGGTAGCCGAACGCGGTGCCCGGCATGTTCTGCTCGGCGTGCTTCATGACGAGCTCGGTGCCGCGGGTGGCGATGGCGCGCACCTCGTCCTTCGAGGCGTGGAAGACGACGCGGCGGAACAGCGGCGCGACGGCGTTGTAGAGGTGGATGTTGGCGCGCCGGGCGCCGGTCAGCGCCTGCGTGGTCCGCTCGATGAGGTCCTCGCGGGCCTGGGTCAGGACCGAGATCGTGACGTCGTCGGGGATGACGTCGTCCTCGATCAGCGAGCGCACGAACGCGAAGTCGGTCTCGCTGGCCGACGGGAACCCGACCTCGATCTCCTGGTAGCCCATGCGCACGAGCAGCTCGAACATGCGGCGCTTGCGCACCGGGGTCATGGGGTCGATGAGGGCCTGGTTGCCGTCGCGCAGGTCGGTGGAGAGCCAGCGCGGGGCCTTCGTGATCGTCTGGGACGGCCAGGTGCGGTCGGGCAGGTCGATGGGCGCGAACGGGCGGTAGCGGCCGAACGGCATCGGCGACGCCTTCTGCGGCGCGACGACGTTGCTGGGCAGTCCGGTGCGGTGCGTGGTCATGTCGGTGTCTTCCTCGGGGTGCTCGTCAGGTCGTTGCGGTCGGTGCATGACGAACTCCGCGCCGAGGGGCCCGACCTAGTGGACCTCGACGCGGCAGAGAAGGAGTCGGCTCGCGTACATCGCGGCCAGCCTACCCCACCGTCCGCGGGGACCACCACGCTGCAGCGGTGGGCGGGCTCGGACAGACTGGGGTCATGAGCAGCGACACCAGCAGCGAGGACCAGTCCACGGCGGGCTCCTACGTCACGAGCGGCCAGGAGTTCGACCGCGACATGAACTACATCCCCGACCGCATCACGCGGCAGGGGGGCGCCCCGGTCGACGACCGCGCGGGCACCGGCAAGCCGCCCGTGGACGACGCGCCGACCTGGCCCGTCGAGGCCGGCCGCTACCGGCTCGTCGCCGCGCTCGCGTGCCCCTGGGCGACGCGCACCGTCATCGTGCGCCGCCTCCTCGGGCTGGAGGACGCGCTGTCGCTCGGGCTCGCCGGCCCCACGCACGACAAGCGCAGCTGGACCTTCGACCTCGATCCCGACGGGGTCGACCCGGTGCTCGGCATCCCGCGCCTGCAGGACGCGTACTTCGCGCGCTACCCCGACTACCCGCGCGGCATCACGGTGCCCGCCGTCGTCGAGGTCGAGAGCGGCAAGGTCGTCACGAACGACTTCCCGTGGATCACCCACGACTTCTTCTTCGAGTGGACCGACCACCACCGCGAGGGTGCGCCCGACCTGTGGCCCGACGCGACCCGCGACGAGATGGAGGAGGTCATGCACCGTGTGTTCACCGAGGTGAACAACGGCGTGTACCGCTGCGGCTTCGCCGGTTCGCAGGAGGCCTACGACTCCGCGTACGACCGGCTCTGGACCGCGCTCGACTGGCTCGAGGAGCGGCTGACGACGCGTCGCTACCTCATGGGCGACACCATCACCGAGGCCGACGTGCGGCTCTTCACGACGCTGGCGCGCTTCGACCCCGTCTACCACGGCCACTTCAAGGCCAACCGTCAGACGCTCGCCACGATGCCGGCGCTGTGGGGCTACGCGCGCGACCTCTACCAGACGCCCGGCTTCGGCGACGCGACCGACTTCGAGCAGATCAAGCAGCACTACTACGTGGTGCAGACCGACATCAACCCGACGAGCGTCGTCCCGAAGGGCCCCGACCTCTCCGGCTGGACGACCGCACACCACCGCGAGGAGCTCGGCGGGTCGCCGTTCGGCGACGGCACGCCGCCCAGCTGAGCGAGCGGGCGGGGCGGGCGCGGGTCAGAGGAGTCGGCCCAGGCGGCGCGCCGACTCCACCACCTGCGTCCCGAGCTCCTCGAAGCGCGCGGGCACGATGCGGATCGAGGGTCCCGACACCGACAGGGCCCCCACGACGCCGGTGCGCGAGACGATGGGCGCCCCGAGCGAGCTGATACCGGTCGACAGGCCGTTCTCGTTGATCGAGTACCCGCGGTCTCGGATGGCGACGAGCTCGGCGCGGATCGCGTCGGGGTCGACGAGCGACGCCGGGGTCCGCGGCTCGAGCGGGCCGGCGAGGTAGCGCTCGACCACGTCGTCGGGGCAGGCCGACAGGTAGGCCAGACCGGTGGCGGAGGCGTGCAGCGGGATCCGCTCCCCCAGCGGCAGGAACGCGCGGAGGGCGTGGGAGGTGTCGAGCCGCTCGAGCAGCACCAGCACGTCGCCGTCGGGGGCGCAGAGGTGCACGGTCTCGGTCGTGACCAGCTGCAGGTCGCTCATGAGCGGCAGCGCGAGGTCGCGCAGGCTCTGGCGACCTCCGGCGCCGCCACACACGGACAGCGCGCGCAGGCTCATCGACCAGCGCGCGCTCGTGCCGCCGGACGACTCCACCCAGCCGACCTCCTGCAGCGTCTGCAGGCAGCGGTGCACGGTGCTCTTCGGCAGGTCCGCGGCCCGGGCGAGCTCGGACAGCCCGACCGGCTGGAGCTCGGCTACGCGCTCGAGCACCGAGAACGCGGTCACCACGCTGGCGGTCGTCACAGGCTCCTCCTCGGGCTCAGCACGGGCAGGTCCAGGCACTTGCCCTGCAACGCGCGTGTGCTCTACGTTACACGCCCGTCCCGGCCTACGGCCCACTGTTCCACCTGATGGACCGACCGGGAGCCGTCCCCCACCTGGAGGCGCCATGACCGCCCAGCTCGTCGCCCTCGGCATCTTCGTCGCCGTGTTCGCGATCGCCGCAGCCCGCAACGTCAACATCGGCATCGTCCTGTTCCCCGTGGCCGCGCTCGTCGGCCTGTGGATCGCCGACCTCAGCCTGGAGGAGGTGGTCGCGGGGTTCCCGCTGTCGATCCTCGTGCTGCTCGTGGGCGTCACCTACTTCTTCGGCATCGCCCACAGCAACGGCACCATCGACTGGCTGATCGAGACGTCGCTGGCGCGGGTCGGCGACCGGGACGCCGCGCTGCCCACCACGTTCTTCGCGCTGACCGCCCTCGTGTCGGCCATGGGCGCTCCGCTCGGCGGGCTCGTCATGGCCCCGATGGGCATGAGCGTCGCGCACCGTCGCGGCATCGACCCCATGCTCATGGCGCTGTCGATGGGCTGCGGGCTCAGCGCCGGCGCGTTCGCCCCCACCAGCCTGTTCGGCATCATCACGTGGGGCACCGCCGACGCGGCAGGCATCGCGCTCAGCCCGCTGCTGCTCTTCGCGGTGGCCGTGGTGATCAACCTGGTCCTGCTGGCCGTGGCGCACGTGCTGTTCGGCCGCGGTCGACGCCGTGCGGAGGCGCCGCGCCTGGAGCGCGCCCTGGTCGCGCGAGGTGCCGCGCTGCCGGAGTACGGCCAGTCCTCGCTCTCCCTCGACGACGACGCCCCGGCGGAGGTCCGCTCGCCCGGTCGGGCGACGCCGCACCAGGTGCTCACGCTCGTGCTGATGGTCGCGCTCGTCGTGGCCGTCGTGGTGATGGCGCTCGGCGGCCTCGAGCCCGACATCGGCGTCATCGGCTTCGGCCTGGGTGCGTTGCTGGCGCTGGTCGACCCGGCGGCGGGGAAGGCTGCCATGAGCCGGATCGACTGGGGCTCGGTGCTCCTGGTCGGCGGCATCATCACCTACGTCGGCGTGCTGACGCAGATGGGCGTGATCGACCTCATCGGCGAGCGCGCCGCGCACGTCGGCGCACCCGTCGTGGCGGCACTGCTGCTGTGCGCGGCGGCCGGCCTCATCTCGGCCTTCGCGTCGACGACCGGGATGCTCGCCGCGCTGGTCCCCCTCGCCCTGCCGCTCATCGCCGACGGAGGCATCCCCGGCTGGGCGATGATCTGCGCCATCGGCGTCTGCGCGTCGATCGTCGACGTGTCGCCGTTCTCGACCGTGGGCGCCACCTACGTCGCCACGACCGTCGACCCGGACGCGCGTCCCCGCATGACCAGCCTGCTGACGCGGTGGGGGCTGTCGATGGTCGTCGTCGGTCCCGTCGCCCTGACCCTGACCCTCATCCTCCCTGGCATGGTGCTCTCATGACGTCCTCCTCCCCCACGACCCTGCTCCGTGCGCTGCGCGACCTCGACCTCCCGGACCACCCGGAGGCCGTCGTGGTCGACGGCCGGGCGCTGTCGCGCGCGGGCCTGCGCGAGGTCGCCGTGGCGTTCGCGTCGCGGCTGCCGGACGCCGGGCCGGTGGCTGCCGCTCGTCGAGGTGCCGACCGCCCCGACCGCCGGGGACCGAGGCGTCGACCTGCCCGAGCCGGTGGCGGAGACCGAGACGGCCATCGTGCTCTACACGTCGGGCACCACCGGGGCGCCGAAGGGCGTGGTGCTGAGCCACCGCGCCCTGCGGGCCGGGATCGAGGGCCTGGCCGACGCGTGGGGCTGGACGGGCGACGACGTCGTCGCGCACGGTCTGCCGTTGTTCCACACGCACGGACTCGTGCTGGGCGTGCTCGGGTCGCTGCACCTGGGCTCGCGCGTCGTGCACACCGGCCGCCCGACGCCGCAGGCGTACGCGGCGACGCCCGCCACCGTCTACTTCGGCGTGCCGACCGTCTGGACGCGCGTGGCGCGCGACCCCGAGGCGGCGCGCGCGCTGTCCGGCGCGCGCCTGCTCGTGTCGGGCAGCGCTCCGCTGCCCGTGCCCGTCTTCGAGCGGCTGCGCGAGCTCACGGGCCACGCGCTCGTGGAGCGCTACGGCATGACGGAGACCATGATCACCCTCAGCACGCGGGCCGACGGCGAACGACGCCCCGGCTGGGTCGGCCTGCCGGTGGGCGAGGCCCGCACGCGCCTGCGGGCCGAGGACGGCGGCGAGGTGCCGGCGGACGGCGAGACCGTCGGTCGGCTCGAGGTCAGCGGGCCGATGCTGTTCGACGGCTACCTGAACCTGCCGGAGACGACGGCCGAGGTGCTCGGGTCCGACGGGTGGTTCGCCACGGGCGACCTCGCCGTCGTCGACGCCGACGGCTTCCACCGGATCGTCGGCCGCGAGTCGGTCGACCTGATCAAGTCCGGGGGCTACCGCATCGGCGCCGGCGAGATCGAGACGTCCCTGCTCGCGCTGCCGGAGGTGCAGGAGGTGGCCGTGCTGGGGCTGCCCGACGAGGACCTCGGCCAGCGCATCGTCGCCTACGCGGTGGTCGCGCCCGACGACGCCGACGACGCCCTCGCCGCGCGGATGGTCGAGCACGTCGCGGCGGACCTGTCGTGGCACAAGCGGCCGCGCGAGGTCCGGTTCGTGCCGTCGCTGCCGCGCAACGCGATGGGCAAGGTGCAGAAGAAGCTCATGCTCGACGTGCCGGGCTGAGCCGCGCGTCAGCGTCGACGCAGCAGCGACCGCGGCAGGAGCAACGCCCGCAGCCGCTCCCCGCGCGACCCGGCCGCACGCACCCGGTCGACCACCCGGCGTGCGGCCTCGCGCTCGTCGGCGACGTCGGTGCCCGGCCGGGCGTAGCGCGAGCGCTCGACGGCGGTGAGCACCCGGCGCAGGTCGTCGGGGTCGGCCCGAGGACCGACCACGTCGACGAGGCCGCGCGGCGTCCCGGCCCGCGGCACGGCCAGCCCGACGTCGACGGCCGACGCCTCCACCTCGCGCCACCACGGCTCGGGGTCGGAGGCAGCAAGCCGACGACGTCGCAGCAGGCTGCGCAGCAGACCGGGCAGCAGCGCCGCGAGCAGCAGGACGACCGCGACGGTGAGGGCGGTGCGCGGCGCCGTCGGGGCCTCGGAGTCGGCGGCCGACGCCTCGGTCGTGACCGAGCCCTCCTCCGCGGCGGCATCGCTCGGTCGCTGCGACGGCTGGTCCTGCGGTGCTGCCTGCTCGGTGCTCTCCGGGGTGCCCTCGGGCTCCTCGAAGCCGGTGCGCGACCCGACGCCCGGCGTCGGCTCGAAGCCGACCCAGCCGACGCCGTCGAAGTAGATCTCGGGCCACGCGTGCAGGTCGTCGGACGTCACCTCGTACTCGGTGTTCCCGTCGTCGTCGACCCCGGCGGCCTGGCCGGGCGCGTAGCCGACCGCGATGCGCGACGGCATCCCCAGCTCGCGTGCCATGACCGCCATGGCGGAGGAGAAGTGCACGCAGTAGCCGGCCTTCTCCTCCAGGAACGTGCCGAGCACGCCGACCCCGTTGCCGTCGTAGTCCTCTGCGACCGGCGCGGTCTCGGAGTAGACGAAGTTCTGGCGGAAGTAGTCCTGCAGCGCCATGGCACGGTCGTAGTCGTTGGTGGCGTCGGCCGTGACCTCGCGCGCCGTCGAGGCGACGACCCGCGGCACGTCGTCGGGCAGCGCGGTGTAGTCAAGGGGTACTGCGGTCGGCGACGTGACCAGCGCCCGCATCTGCTCGGCCGTCGGGAGCCGCTCGAGGCTCGTGACCGTGTACTGCTGGTCGCGCGTCGTGGAGCTGTCGGAGCTGATGGTCAGGCCGGTGCGGCGCAGCGACCAGGCCCCGCGCAGACCGTCGACGTCGAGCACCGGGTACGGCACCGGCAGCATGCTGCTGCGCAGGTCGGCGATCCGGATGGTGGTGGTCTCCTGGCTCGTCCGGACCTCCGGCTCGATGCCGATGCGGCTCTCGAACGGGTCGCCGTCGTTCGCCGTCGCCGGACGCCACGTGCGGCCGCGGAAGTCGCGCAGCGTCGCGACCTTGAGGTACGGCGGGTCCTGCAGCGTGGTCGTGTAGCGCGCGGAGACGGTGGTGCTGTTGCGACGTAGGTTCTGGCCCAGCTGCAGCATCGGGTTGATGCCGCGGCCGAACACCTGCGGCGGCGGCTCGCCCCACGGCTTGGCGACGGCGGTGACGTCGGGCAGGACGGGGGGCAGCAGCACGCCGACGAGCAGGGCCGAGCCACCGAGACCGAGGGCCGGCACCAGCGACGCCCAGCCCGCGGACGTCGCTGCCGTGCGGGTGCGCAGGAGCGCGAGCCAGCAGGCGGCCGCCCCGGCGAAGACCCAGAGCGAGGGCGTCTCGCCGGAGACCAGGGCCGGCGCGGCGTAGACCACCAGCAGCACGGCTCCCGTCAAGAAGACGCCGACGCGCAGACGCAGCACGAGGTCGAGCACCAGGACGAGCAGGCCGAAGGCCCCGGCGAGGAGCAGCACGAGCGGGCGCGCGGCCGCCGCCGGCGCGGCCTCCTCCATCACGATCACCTGGGCCCGCGACAGCGCCTCGCCGAGTCCCTGGAAGGTCGAGGTGGTCGGGAGGGGTCCGGCGAACGTCTCGGGGACGAACACCCACCCCAGCACCACCACCAGCACGAGGAGCCCGACCGGGACGGCGAACCGCGGTGCGAGGCTGCCGAGCACCGCGCAGACGAGGGCGACCAGGCCGGCGACCAGTGTGGTGGTCACCCACCAGTCACGACCCTCGACGACCGTGTCGTAGCCCAGCAGGAGCACGGCGAGCGCGCCGACGACGAGGAGCTGGTCGAGCCAGGGGCGCCGCGGCACGGCGGCGGCGCGACGTCGGGTGGAGGCCTCAGGACGCAGCACGGGTGCGACTCACCCCCAGGCGCGACCAGACCTCGGACACGTCGTCGTGGGCGGTGTAGGGGACGTGCCGCCAGCCGGCACGCTCGAGCACCTCGAGCGCCGGTCCGCGCGTCCCGGCGGAGACGAGCGCGAGCACGCTGGTGGCGCCCGCGAGCGCCTCGGTCCAGGCCTGGGCACGCGCGACGTCGGGACGCCCGAGCACGGCCACCACGGTCCGCTCCCCGGGATCGGCGTCGGCAGGGTCGGCGCCCGGCAGCGGCTCGAGCACCGCGAGGTCGACGAGGGCCTCCTCGACGGCCTCGACGTGGTCGAGCTGGCGGTCGACCACGTCGAGCGGCGAGCGGAGGGTGACGGCGAAACCGGCGTGCACGAGGTGGTCGACCATCGACGCCGCGGCGCTGACCGCCCACTCCAGCTCGGGCGAGTACGACCAGCCGTCCCGCTCCCGGGCGGTGCCGAAGGACGCCGCGTCGGGGTCGACGACGACGCCGATCCTCGGGTCGTCCTGCTGCTCCTCCTGGCGCACCATGAGCTCGCCGCGGTGCGCGGTGGCCTTCCAGTGCATCCGCTTCAGCGCGTCGCCGGGCAGGTACGTGCGGGCGACCAGGTCGTCCTCGCCGATGCCGGCGCGGTGTGCCGCGCCCTGGGCGGCGACCCCCTCGTCGAGCCCCCGGGTCGATCCCGCGTCGAGCGCGTGCCGCCGCGGGAGCACCACGAGGTCCTGGGCGTCGCCGAAGGTGTGGCGGCGCAGCACGAGGCCGAACGGGTCGACGACCTCGACCCGCAGCGGCCCGAGCGCGTGCCGACCTCGCCGCAGGCCCTGCACGGGGTAGCGGAACCGCGCCCGCGACCGGCGGGTGCGACTGCCGCCGAGCGGCGGGAGCACGCCGCTGGCATCGGCGCTCAGCCCGTGCGGCACGGTGTCGCTCCAGCGGGCCTCGAGGGCGGGCAGCACCGACAGGTTGGTCACCTCGACGGTGGCGGTCGTGGTGTCGCCCGGCGAGAGCACCTCGGGCGCGAAGCGCCGCTCGACGACGACCCGCGCCTGCCCGAGGAGCACGAAGACGGCCGCCAGCACGACGACGCCCAGCAGCATCGCCGAGACGCTCAGCAGAGCTGGGAGCGACAGCAACGGCGCCGCGGCGAGCAGGACCAGCGACGTCACGAGGAAGCCGGCACCACGACCCGTCAGTCGCAGACCAGGCCAGGCCAGGCCAGGACGGGGCAGCCGTCGCAGCAGCCTCACGCCGTGGTCACCGACCGGTGGCTCATCGGGGCTCCACCGCGCCCTGCGGCACGGGAGTCTCGGCCACGATGCGGCGCACCGTCTCCTCCACGGGCGCCGAGCCCCGGGCCGGGACGAGCCGGTGCGGGAGCACGAGCGGGGCGAGGGCGTCGACGTCGTCGGGCAGCACGTAGTCGCGGTCGTCCAGGTAGGCGCGGGCCTTGGCGACACGCACCAGCTGCAGGGTCGCGCGCGGGCTGGCGCCGAGGCGCAACGCGGCGTCCTCACGCGTGGCGCGCGCGATCGCCACGCAGTACCGCTCGACCGACTCCGACGCGAAGACGGCACGTGCCTGGGCGATCATCACGCGGACGTCGTCGATGGTCACGACCGGCTGCAGCCGGTCGAGGGGGTTGTCGACGTCGCGGTCGCGCAGCATCTCCAGCTCGGCATCGACGTCGGGGTAGCCCATCGAGATCCGGGCGGTGAAGCGGTCGCGCTGGGCCTCGGGCAACGCGTACGTGCCCTCCATCTCGTACGGGTTCTGCGTGGCGATCACGCTGAACGGCGTCGCCAGCCGGTGGGTGCGCCCGTCGACCGTGACCTGCCGCTCCTCCATGGCCTCCAGGAGCGCGGACTGGGTCTTGGGGGAGGCGCGGTTGATCTCGTCGCCGATGACGATGTTCGCGAACACCGCACCGGGCTTGAACTCGAACTCGCCCTTCTGCTGGTTGAACGCCGAGACGCCGGTGACGTCGGAGGGCAGCAGGTCGGGCGTGAACTGGATGCGACGCACGGAGCCGTCGACGCTGCGCGCGAGCGCGCGGGCGAGCACGGTCTTGCCGACGCCGGGGACGTCCTCGATCAGCAGGTGGCCCTCGGCGAGCAGGACCACGACGGCGGTCTGGACCGCCTCGGGCTTGCCGTCGACGACGGACTCGATGTTCGTGAGGACACGGCGGGCGGCGGCTCGGGCGTCGTCCATGGGACTCCCTCGGTCGGTGGCGGGGGGTCGGTCCATCATCCCCTGCTCCCCCCAACGTCGCAGGACGACCAGGAGTTTCCGCCGGGCCTCCCCGTCCCCGCGATGTGCGGACCTGGCGACGGTCTTCCGGGGGAGGACCGACGCCAGGCCGGCACGACGCGTCGACTACTGCGCGTCGGCCGCGTCCTCCTCGTCGTCGCCGAGGAGGGCGGCGTGGGCGAGGCCGGCGATCGCGGCACCGACGACGGGCGCCAGGATGAAGACCCAGACCTGCGAGAGGGCTTCGCCGCCCGCGAACCAGGCCACGCCGAGCGAGCGCGCCGGGTTCACCGACGTGTTGCTGACCGGGATGCTCACGAGGTGGATCAGCGTGAGGGCCAGACCGATGGCGAGGCCCGAGAAGCCGACCGCCGCACGCTTGGACGAGGCGCCGAGGATCACGAAGAGGAAGAAGGCGGTCAGCACGACCTCGGTGACCACGACGGCCCAGAACCCGTAGCCGCCGGGCGAGCGGTCGCCGTAGCCGTTCGTGGCGAAACCGGAGGCGACGGCGTCGAACCCGGGCTTGCCCGAGGCTATGGCGAGCAGGAGCGCACCGGCCACGGTCGCGCCGACCACCTGTGCCGCCGCGTACGCCGGTACGTCCTTCCACGGGAAGCGGCGGGCGGTCGCGAGTCCCACGGACACCGCGGGGTTGAAGTGCCCGCCGGAGACGGGGCCGAACGCGTAGGCGCCGGTGAGGACGGTCAGGCCGAACGCCAGCGCGACGCCGGCGAAGCCGACCTGGTCACCGGCGAGCACCGCGGTGCCGCAGCCGCCGAGGACGAGCCAGAAGGTGCCGAGCGCCTCGGCCGTCAGGCGCTGCGAGGTGGTGAAGACGGGCGTGGTGGTGGACATGGGGCCTCTCTCGTGTCGAGGTGGGGACGGGACGGGGTGCCGGGCGGTCAGCGCCGACGCGACCGGCGCGAGCCGCGGTCGTGGCGATGCTCCTCGAGCTTGCGCTTCGCGATCGGCAGTCCGACGAGCGAGAGCAGCTTCCAGACGAGCCAGCCGAGCAGGGCGAACAGGTTGCGCTTGGGTCGAGCCATCGGGGACTCCTCGGGGAGACGGGTGGTGGGGGACGACGGTGAGAGTGCCGGAGGAGACCGATCGTCACGTCCGACGACATGTGACTCAGGTCACGTCTCCTCGCGCAGGGTCGCGCCAGCGCCGGACGATGCGCGTCCGGCGATACTGGGGGGCATGACTCTCGAGACCCGGACGGCTCGGTGAGCACCCTCCTGCTCGTGCTGCACACGCCCACGGCGGCCACCCGCCTCCTGGGCGAGGAGCTCGCAGCCGGTGCCCAGGACGACGCGATCGAGGGCGTCGACGTCCGGGTCCTCTCCCCCGACACGACCACGGCCGACGACCTCCTCGCGGCGGACGGCCTCGTGCTGCTCTGCCCGGCCAACTTCGGGTACATGTCGGGTCTGCTCAAGGACCTCTTCGACCGGACGTTCCTGGCCGTCGGCGGAGCGCTGGGCGACGACGGCGGCGGGGCCCGCACCGACGCCGGGGGCGGGACCTCCGACGGCGGCCGCCTTCCGTGGGCGCTCTGCGTGCACGGCCGCTACGACGCCGAAGGCGCCGTCCGCTCGGTCGAGTCGATCGCGCAGGCCCTCCCCTGGCGCCGCGTCGCGGCCCCGCTGCAGCTGCTCGGCGACGTCGGCGACGACGAGCGTGCGGCTGCCTACGAGCTCGGCGCGACGGTGGCGGCCCTGCTCGACGTCGGCTGACGCTCACCTCGACCGACCGGTGCCGCCCTAGGCTGACCGGATGGACCTGCTCGTTGCCGCCGCCCTGATGGCCGGCCCGCCATGTGCGCTGGCCACCGTCGGCGTCGGGCCGGTCGTGGTCGCGCAGGCCCGCTCTGCCGGGTGGCGCGTCGCGGTCGTCCTCCTCGCGGTGGCCTCCCTGGCGTCCGCCGCCGTCCTGTGGAGGGCCTGGGGCACAGGCTTCGACGCCGCCGACGGCCTGGGCGAGGAACCGTCGTGGGTCGGTCCCGCGCTGCAGGGTGGTGCGGTCGTCTGGACGC
>NZ_LUNH01000074.1:0-12606 GCF_001628525.1 Aeromicrobium sp. REDSEA-S38_B2
GAGCGCCCACCGCGCGACGACCCGGAGGTCGAGCCGCCGGAGGTGCCGTTCGAGGTGCTCGTGTCCGCACCGGACGTCTCGTCCGCCGTCGTCTCGTCGGTGGTCGTGTCGGCGGCGGCCTCGTCGTCGCGGCCCCGGCGAAGCGCGCGAACGAGATCGCTGTCACCGCCCAATCCGAGTTCGCTGCCGATGCCGAGCAGGGTTGAGACAAGAGTAGCCTTGACCACCCCGCCCCAGTGATAGTCGACGCCGTCCTCGAGCCGACGCCGACCGACGAGGCCCCGGCCGCGAGCCCGGCGGACGAGGCCGAGAGCCCCGCGAAGGAGGCCGCTGCCGACGCGGAGGAGGCCGCCCAGCCCGTCCCGTCCGACGTCCCCGAGCCGATCGTCGCCTCGGCGCCGCAGCCGGTGCAGGACGCCCTGCCGACGCCCGAGGCCGAGCAGGTCCCCGCGACCGTCGAGCCGGAGCCGAAGCTCGAGTCGGCGCCGGACGCCGGTGACGAGGGTGACGAGCCGACCGGCGAGACCCCCGCTTTGACCGAGCCGGGGGAGGGTCCGTAGTATGGATCCTCGGCGCGCCGTGCGCGCCGATCGTCCTGTCCGGGTGTGAGCCCGGCACCGGCCCGGTCCAGCGCAGCCGCTGAGCCCAGGCCCCGTCGGACCCGGACGCCCCCGGCCCCCGGCACACACAGCTTCCAGCAAGAACCGAGTGAGGAATCCCGTGGTCTACGCAATCGTGCGCAGTGGCGGCACGCAGCAGAAGGTCGCCGTCGGCGACGTCATCGAGATCGACCAGCTCGGCCTGGCCGAGGGCGAGTCCGTCTCGCTGCCGGCCGTCCTGTACGTCGACGGCGACGCCGTGACGGCCGACGCCGACAGCCTCTCGACGGTCTCCGTGACCGCCGAGGCGATCGGCGCGACCAAGGGTCCGAAGATCATCATCCAGAAGTACAAGAACAAGACCGGCTACAAGAAGCGCCAGGGTCACCGTCAGAAGTACACCCAGGTCAAGATCACCGGCATCGCGAAGTAGAGGACTGAACTCATGGCACACAAGAAGGGCGCAGCCTCCACCAAGAACGGCCGCGACTCCAACGCACAGCGCCTCGGCGTCAAGCGCTTCGGCGGCCAGCTCGTCAACGCCGGCGAGATCATCGTCCGCCAGCGCGGCACCCACTTCCACCCCGGCACCAACGTCGGCCGTGGCGGCGACGACACGCTCTTCGCGCTGTCGGCCGGCTCGGTCGAGTTCGGGACGCGTCGCGGCCGCAAGGTCGTGAACATCGTTCCGGGCGAGTAACCGGCAGAACATCCGTCGAAGGGGTGGTCCGCGCATGCGGGCCACCCCTTCGACGTCCCCACACCACCCCAGGAGCACCTGACATGGCCGTCCCCACCTTCGTCGACCGCGTGACCCTCCAGGTCGTCGCCGGCAACGGCGGCCACGGCGTCGCGTCGGTGCACCGCGAGAAGTTCAAGCCGCTCGGCGGCCCCGACGGCGGCAACGGCGGGCACGGCGGCGACGTCGTGCTCCGCGTGGCGGCCGACGTGACGACGCTCGTCGACTACCACCACGAGCCGCGCCGCAAGGCCGGCAACGGTGCGCCCGGCGGCGGCAGCAACAAGAGCGGCGCCCACGGCGAGGACCTCGTGCTCAAGGTGCCCGACGGCACGGTGGTGCGCTCGGGCGGCCCGCACGGCACCGGCGAGGTCCTGGCCGACCTCGTGGGCGTCGGAACGGAGGTCGTGATCGCCGCGGGCGGCCGCGGTGGCCTCGGCAACGCCGCGCTCGCGTCGAGCAAGCGCAAGGCCCCCGGCTTCGCGCTGAAGGGCGAGCCCGGCCAGGAGCGCACGATCGTGCTCGAGCTGAAGGTCGTGGCCGACATCGGTCTCGTCGGGTTCCCGAGCGCCGGCAAGTCGAGCCTCATCGCCGCGCTGTCGCGTGCCCGCCCGAAGATCGCCGACTACCCGTTCACCACCCTCGTGCCCAACCTCGGTGTCGTCACCGCGGGGTCCACGACCTTCACGGTCGCCGACGTGCCCGGTCTCATCGAGGGTGCGAGCGAGGGTCGGGGTCTCGGTCACGACTTCCTGCGCCACGTCGAGCGGTGCGCCGCGCTCGTGCACGTCGTCGACTGCGCGACGGTCGAGCCCGGGCGCGACCCGCTGACCGACCTCGACGTCATCGAGGCCGAGCTGCGCGCGTACGCCGAGGCGTTGCCCGAGGGTGCGACCGGAAAGGACCTGCTCGAGCGGCCGCGCCTGGTGGCCCTGAACAAGACCGACGTGCCCGACGCCGCGCAGATCGCCGAGTTCGTGCGGAGTGACCTCGAGGAGCGCGGCTACGACGTGTACGACGTGTCGGCGGCGAGCCACCAGGGACTGCGCGAGCTGTCCTTCGCCATGGCGCAGATCGTCGCGCGGCGTCGCGCGGAGACGCCCACGCAGGAGATCACCCGCATCGTGCTGCGTCCGCAGGCCGCGGCAGGGGTCGGCGCGGAGTTCACGGTCGACCAGCGTCGGGGCCCCGACGGCCAGCGCCAGTGGATCGTGCGCGGCGCGAAGCTCACCCGCTGGGTCGGCCAGACCGACTTCAGCAACGACGAGGCCGTCGGCTTCCTCGCCGACCGGCTCGCGCGGCTCGGCGTCGAGGAGGCGCTCGCCAAGCAGGGTGCCGAGCCGGGCGACGACGTCGTCATCGGTGGCACCGCCGACCAGGGCTGGGAGGACGCGGTCGTCTTCGACTTCGACCCGACCATCCAGGCCGGTGCCGAGATGCTCGGCCGTCGTGGCGAGGACCAGCGCCTCGACCGCGACGACCGTCGCACCAACGTCGAGCGACGCGAGCAGCTCGCGGCCAAGCGGGCCTACGAGGCCGAGGCGCGCGAGGCGCGTGCGCGGGGCGAGGAGCCCAGCGCGGCGCCCGACTGGACCTTCGAGGACGACGACGACCTGCTCGACCTCGACGACGGGCCGGAGTCCGGCGAGGACAGCCCCGCCGACGTCACGGCGGACGACCGGTCGTGAGTGCGCGGCGCGTCGTCGTCAAGGTCGGCTCGTCGTCGCTGACCTCGGCGGCGGGGCACCTCGACCCGGAGAAGGTCGGCCACGTCGTCGACGCCCTCGCCGCGGCACGCCGCCGTGGCGACGAGGTCGTGCTGGTGAGCTCGGGTGCGATCGCCGCGGGACTGGGCCCGCTCGGTCTGACGACGCGCCCGCGTGACCTGCCGACCCAGCAGGCGGCCGCCAGCGTCGGCCAGGGCGCGCTCGTGGCGCACTACTCCGAGCGGTTCGCGGCGCACGGGATCACCGTCGGGCAGGTGCTGCTGACCGTCGAGGACGTCACGCGGCGCAGCCACTACCGCAACGCGCACCAGACGTTCGCGCGCCTGCACGAGCTCGGCGTGCTGCCCGTCGTCAACGAGAACGACACCGTGGCCACGAGCGAGATCCGCTTCGGCGACAACGACCGGCTGGCCGCGCTCGTCGCCCACCTGGTGCACGCCGACCTGCTGGTGCTGCTGTCCGACGTCGACGGGCTCTACACGGGGCACCCGTCGCTGCCGGAGTCGCGGCCGATCACCGACGTGCACGGCCCGGACGACCTCGACGACGTCGACGTCGCGCGCGTGGGCTCGAAGGTGGGCACCGGCGGCATGGTGACGAAGGTCGAGGCGGCACGGATCGCGACGGGCGCCGGGATCCCCGTGGTGCTCGCCCGCGCCGACCACGCGCGCGCCGCCGTGCTGGGCGAGCAGGTGGGCACGCGGTTCCACCCGACCGGCCGGCGTCGGCCGACCCGTCTGCTGTGGCTCGAGCACGCCAGTGAGACCAAGGGGCGGCTGCTCGTCGACGACGGCGCGGTCCGGGCGCTCACCGTGCGCAAGGCGTCGCTCCTCGCGGCGGGCATCGTCGGCGTGGAGGGTGAGTTCGGAGCGGGGGAGCCGGTCGACGTCGTGGCGCCCGACGGCACCGTGGTCGCGCGCGGCCTCGTCACCTACGACAGTGCCGAGCTCCCGACGCTCCTCGGGCGCAGCACCCCCGACCTCGCGGCCGACCTCGGCGCCGACTACGAGCGCGAGGTCGTCCACCGCGACGACCTCGTCGTCCTGCACCCCCACTGACCGCCCCCACACCCCGCTGAGTGTGACGTTCGCGGGGCTCAGCGGGCTCTTCCGGCCCGCAAACGTCACACTCAGCGGGGAGGGTGGCGCAGGTCGACCCAGACGAGCCGGTGGTCGGAGGCCGGGAACGGGTAGGTGCCGGTGAGGCGCGAGAGCGGATCGGCCTGCACCGGCCAGAAGACCCGCGCGTCGCGGATGTCCAGGTCGGCGCTCGGGAGCACGTAGTCGGCGCGGATGTTGCCCGGCGGCTCGGAGAAGTCGGCGGTGTCGAACTGCGGGTCGCCCCGGTGGGAGAGGTTGGCGCCGCCCTGCAGACGTGCCGCCTCCACCGCACCGTCGCTCGACGGGGTCAGCGAGGTGTTCACCCGGCGCAGGTCGAGGAGCTGGTGGGTGGCGCCCGGCAGCGAGTCGCCGTCGACGGGGTCGGAGTTCAGGTCGCCCGCAATCACGAACGACGCACCGCGCTGCAGTCCGCCGGGACGGCCGCGGTCGTCCCTGATCCACCGAGCCTCCCGGGCGGGGCCGGTGTAGTCGGCCCAGAAGCGGATCTCGTCGGCGTTGCGGCGACCGTTGCGGTCCTCGGGCCCGTCGAAGACCGGCGGGGTCGGGTGGCTGACGAGCAGGTGGACGGAGCGTCGCCCGACCCTGACGGGCACGTCCCAGTGCGACTTGCTCGAGAGGCGCAGGACGTCGACCGCCTCGGGGGAGTAGTAGCCCTGCGGCATGCGATTGCCGGGCATGTCCTTCCACAGCAGCTTCTGGAAGGTGCGGACGTGCTTCTCGTCGATCGGGTAGCGGCTGAGCACCGCCATGCCGTACTGGCCGGGGAACGCCCCGAAGCCGTAGGCGTCGTCGGGGCCGTCGGTGCGACCGTCGCCGTTGAGGTCGAGGCCGGTGGGCACGCCCGTGTTGACCGGTGCCGTGAACGTGTACCGGTAGCGGACGGGGTCGGCGCCCTGCTGCCCGCGCTCGAGGTAGTTCCGCTGGAACAGGCGCAGCGCCTCCGGGTCGTGATCGACCTCCTGCAGCACCAGCACGTCGGGACGGGTGCGCTGGACGATCTCCGCGACGGCGCGCGCCTGCGCGTTCGACGGCGTCGACAGGTCGCGGCGCAGGTCGCCCGCAGCCGGTCGGTTCAGCGACGCGTTGAACGTCGCGACCCGGACGGTCGGCTCCACGCGACCGCGCTCGTCGCGCGCGTCGGCGGGCGAGGAGGTGACGGGCACGGCCAGGACCGTACCGACCAGGACCAGTGCGAGCACGGCGACGAGCCGATTCCCCCGAATCATGGGGACAGTGTGCACGGCCCGGGTGAACGCCAGGTGACCCCCGATCCCCGCTGAAGGTGACGTTCGCGGGCCCAGTCCCGTCGAGATGGCCCGCGAACGTCACGCTCAGCGGAGGGTGGAGAGCACGCACTAGGCTGCAGCCGTGAAGGATCAGGTGCACGAGCTCGCCCGCCGCGCCCGCACGGCCGCACGGTCGCTGGCGCTGGCGTCGCGGGCGCAGAAGGATGCGGCCCTGCTGGCCACGGCCGACGCCCTGGAGGCCGCGACCGAGCGCGTCGTCGCGGCCAACGCGCTCGACGTCGAGGCCGCGCGTGCCGAGGGCACGCCCGAGAACGTCGTCGACCGGCTGCTGCTCGACCCCGACCGCGTGGCCGCGTTCGCCCAGGGCGTGCGCGACGTCGCCGCACTGCCCGACCCGGTCGGCGAGGTCGTCCGCGGCTCGACGCTGCCCAACGGCCTGCGCCTGGAGCAGGTCCGCGTGCCCATGGGCGTCATCGGCATGATCTACGAGGGGCGGCCCAACGTCACCGCCGACGCCGCCGCCATCTGCCTGAAGGCCGGGAGCGCGTCGCTGCTGCGCGGGTCGCGCTCGGCGGCGCGGTCCAACGCGGCCATCGTCGACGTCATGCGCGAGGCCATCGCCGCCGCCGGGCTCCCCGCCGACGTCGTGCAGGCCGTGCCCGCCGACGACCGCAGCAGCGCCACCCACCTGATGCAGGCGCGCGGCCTCGTCGACCTCGTGATCCCGCGCGGCGGCGAGGGCCTCATCCGCACGGTCGTGGAGCAGTCGACCGTGCCCGTCATCGAGACCGGCACCGGCAACGTGCACGTCTACGTCGACGCCGACGCCGACCTCGACATGGCGCTCGACGTCGTCCTCAACGCCAAGACCCACCGCACGAGCGTGTGCAACGCGGCGGAGTCGCTGCTCGTGCACCGCGACGTCGCCGAGGACTTCCTGCCGCGGGTGACGAAGGCGCTGCAGGCGGCCGGGGTCACGATCCACGGCGACGCCTCCTTCGCCGCGGTCGCCCCCGGCGTGCTCGAGGCCTCCGACCACGACTGGGCCACCGAGTACCTCTCGCTCGACATCGCCGCGAAGGTGGTGGACTCCCTCGAGGACGCCGTCGAGCACATCCGCACCTGGTCCTCGGGCCACACCGAGGCGATCGTCACCCGCTCGATCGACGCGGCGCGACGGTTCACGCTCGGCGTCGACTCGGCGGCCGTCATGGTGAACGCGTCGACGCGCTTCACCGACGGTGGGGAGTTCGGGTTCGGTGCGGAGATCGGCATCTCCACGCAGAAGCTGCACGCGCGCGGACCGATGGGGCTGCCGGAGATGACCACGACGACGTACGTGGTCACGGGCGACGGGCACGTGCGCTGACGCACGCCGGATCGTCGGGCTCGCGGGCACGCTGGTAGATTGCGGCCATGCTCGAGATCCTGGCCGCCATGGAGGAGTCCGGAGAAGAAGGAAGCTTCCTCTTCACGGCGATGCTCATCGGAGGTACCGCCCTGGGCATCCTCCTGGTCCTGCTCATCGCGCTGCTGGCCTTCGGCAAGGGCCGCGAGCACTCCTGAGCACGACCCACGGGCCCCAGGTCGTCGACGTGGCCCCCGAGCACGCACCGATCCGCCGACGTCGCGTCGGCGTCATGGGTGGCACGTTCGACCCCATCCACCACGGGCACCTCGTCGCCGCGAGCGAGGTGCAGTCGTGGTTCGACCTCGACGAGGTCGTCTTCGTCCCCACCGGGCGCCCGTGGCAGAAGGCCGACCGTGAGGTCTCGCCGGCCGAGCACCGCTACCTGATGACGGTGATCGCGACGGCGGCGAACCCGCGCTTCGAGGTGAGCCGGGTCGACATCGACCGCGACGGACTCACCTACACGATCGACACGCTGCGCGAGCTGGCCGCGGCCATGCCCGACGCCGACCTGTACTTCATCACCGGTGCCGACGCGATGGCCGCGATCCTGACGTGGCGCGACCACGACGAGCTGTTCGAGCTCGCCCACTTCGTCGGCTGTACGCGTCCCGGGCACGAGATGGACGAGCAGACGCTCGCCGGTCTGCCGGCCGAGCGGATCACGCTGGTCGAGATCCCGGCCCTCGCGATCTCCTCGACCGACTGCCGTGGACGCGTCGCGTCGGGTGAGCCGGTCTGGTACCTCGTCCCCGACGGCGTCGTGCAGTACATCGCGAAGCACCGTCTCTACTCCGCCTCCGACTCCGAGGACCCCTCATGACCGCAACCGACCGTGCCGTCGAGCTGACCCGGGTGGCTGCCGCTGCCGCGGACGAGAAGCTGGCGACCGAGATCATCGCCTTCGACGTCTCCGAGCAGCTGTTCATCACCGACGTGTTCCTGCTGTGCAGCGCGGCGAACCAGCCGCAGGCCCGCGCCATCAAGGACGCGGTCGAGGAGAAGCTGCTGGAGCAGGGCGCGAAGCCGGTGCGCCGCGAGGGCGACCGTGAGGGTCGTTGGATCCTGCTCGACTTCACCGACGTCGTGGTGCACGTGCAGCACACCGAGGAGCGCGCGTTCTACGCCCTCGAGCGGCTGTGGAGCGACTGCCCGACGATCGACCTCGAGCTCGCGTGACCCGCCGGGTCGTCCTGTGGCGCCACGGGCGCACGGAGTGGAACGTCGCCGGTCGGGTGCAGGGCCAGACGGACACGGCGCTCGACGAGGTCGGAGTCCGGCAGGCTGCGGCTGCGGCTGCACGCCTCGCGTCGCTGCGGCCGGTGCGGATCCTCAGCTCGGACCTGCAGCGTGCTCGGCACACGGCCGAGGAGCTGTCGCGGCTGACTGGGGTGCCGGTGGAGCTCGACGAGCGGCTGCGCGAGATGAACTTCGGCGAGCGCGAGGGCCTGACGTGGAAGGAGTCGTGGGAGCGCTTCCCCGACCTGATGAAGGCCATGCTGGAGGACCGCGAGGAGCGGTTCCCGGGCGCGGAGCTGCACGCGGAGGCGGGTGCTGCGCGTGGGCGTGTGCACGTTCCTGGGGTTCCCGGAGGCCACCTGGCGCACGTTCGCGGGATTGTCGAACTGCTCGTGGATCGCGTTGGAGCAGATCTCGCCGGAGCACGACACCCGGTGGCGGCTCACCGAGTGGAACGCGGGCACGCTGCCCGAGCCGGTGATGTCGGACGACGGGTGACCCCCGGTGTTTACCCGCCCAGGGGGAGGGTCTAGAGTTCTTACTCGGTGATCGACGAGTGCGAGAACCACCCGCGAGGGGCATTGGCGCAGTTGGTAGCGCGCTTCCATGGCATGGAAGAGGTCAGGAGTTCGAATCTCCTATGCTCCACTCGGACCAAGAAGAGCCCCCCAGCCATCGTGCTGGGGGGCTTTTCGCTGTCTGTGGGGGCTCTTCTTCGTCCGAATCGGGACTGGTGATTCGGGGAGGAGTGAGCGCCAGCGAGCGACGGAGTCTCCTGTGCTCCACTCGAACGGCAGAAGGCCCCCAGTCCATGAGACTGGGGGCCTTTCTCGTGGTGTCGGGAGCTTCCTCCGTCGGCGGTAGGTGAGACGCGCGATCTCGGCCCGGTGGGGCGGCTGACCTACCGCTGACCCAGGTTCCGCGCCGCACCTACCGCCCAGTCAGCGCACGCGGAACCCCACCGGCCGGCTCGTCGCCGTCGTGAACGAGGCGGGGTCGCGGGGGGTGAAGGTGGCACGGACGGCGTAGCCGCGGCGGGCGAGGCCCGCCGGGAGGCGGACCGTGGCGCGGCCGCCGCTGGTGCGTGCGGTCGCGACCTTGCGGCTGCCGAGCCGGACGGTGACGGTGCCGACGGGTGTCGTCCCGTTGGACGCGGTGAGCCGCACGCGGACCAGCGCCCGCCTCGACGCGGGGGCTCTCGACGTCTGCGACGCGCGGGAGAGCGACACATGCGCCGCCGTCCGGGCCGGAGCCACGTCGAGCCGGACCGCCCGGGAGACGACCGCACCGCTCGCGTTGGCGACCCGTACCCGGAAGGTCGCGCGCCGGTCGGCGGTGACCACGCGGTCGAGCGTGAGCGTCGGTCCGTCCGCGTCTGCGACGGCCAGCCAGCTCGAGCCGACCTTGCGCTGCCACTGGTACGACAGGTCCTCGCCCGATGCCGTCACCGCGAACCGGGCTTGACGGCCGACCGTGGCGGTCATGGGGCTCGGCTGGGTCAGGATCGTCGGCGGCTCCGCGATTGGCTCGGTGCCGTCGACCTCGAACGCGCCGACGGTGATCGGGGCGGGGGGCTTGTCCGGGTCGGCCGCGCCTCCCGAGCTGTACCAGTACGACGTCAGGCCGGTGCGGGCGTGGAAGTCGACGAACGGCTGGGGCCAGGAGCCCCACGCGTCACCCGTCCGCAGCTGCGCACTCGCACCCGCGGGGACGTCCACCTCGACGCCCGCGTAGTCGGGCTCGACCACGAAGCCGTCCGGGTCGACCTCGACGTCGCGGTAGGTGGCGACGACGACGTCCTCGACGGGCGCGATCGGGGTCTTCTCGCCGGGGTTCTCCTGGGAGGACCCGTAGCCCGAGAGGTCGGCGGTGAGGCGGCCGACGCCCTCGTCGTCGACGGTGAGCACCGGGTCGCTGAGGGTGAACGGCACGAGCCCGCCGTAGAAGTTCACGGTCCAGGCGCCCGACCACGCGATCGTCGCCGACCCGTCCTGCTCCACGCGCCCCCGGCCGTCGTCCAGCGTCACGACCTGACGGGTTCCGGGGTCGGCGTCGACGTGCGCCGCGCGCGTGGCCCAGGAAGCAGGGATGCGCTCCTCGCCGTCGAGCTGCAGCACCGACACGCTGCCGGCCTCGGCCTGGTAGGTGCCCTCGCTGCCGTCGGAGACACCGGCCGAGAAGTAGGACGACCCGCCGAACGGCGGTGCCTTCTGCAGCTCCTGCGAGCCCGACCACTCGAGCCTCGCGCCGCTCACCGTGCCTGCCTGCGACGCGGGCGCCTCGACGGTCAGCGTCGCGGTGCGGGAGTACGTCGTGCCCAGGCTGCTGGTGACCTTGAGCCGGAACTGCGACCCGGTCTGGTCGGCGCTGGTCTCGCGGACCGTGAGGGACGTGTCGCCGACGACGAGGTCGTCGTCGTCCGTGCCCACGGTCGTCCAGAACCCGTCCACGCGACGCTGCCAGGTGCTCGACGTGACCTCGGGGGAGGCGAGCACCTCGGCATCGAGGTTCGCGACGGTGCCCGGTCGGGTGCGGACGTCCTGGGGCTGCACGGCGAACCGAGGCGGGTAGGTGACGGTCAGCTGCGCCTCGTCGGAGACGACCGTGCCGGCGTCGTTGACGACCGTGAGGCGGTAAGTGCTCCCGGCGGTGGTGGGCGACGCCGCCACCGTCAGCGAGGTGCCCGTGGCGCCCTCGACGTCGGTGAAGCGCGAGGCGCCGACGGCACGTCGTTGCCACTGCACGCGGGAGGCGCCGGAGACCTCGGCGCGGAAGGTGACGTCGCGCGCCGTCTCGTCGGCGCCGAGCTGGACCGACACGTCGTCCGGCTGCTCGTCGACCGTCGGGGTGATCCCGCCGAACGCGAGCCGTGCGTAGCCGAAGCCGTCCTTCTTCAGCGGGACGTAGAGCGAGCCGTCGGGACCCACCTTGAGCAGGGCACGTCCGAAGGAGTAGGTCGCGTAGTCGGGCACGCGGTAGCCCACGGTCGAGCCGTCGCGACGCACGAGCTGGACGGCCTCGCCGTCGGTGTCGGCGTTGTCCGTCGCCCAGAGCAGGTCGCGGCCGGCGTCGTAGACCATCGATGCCGCGAACACCGAGTAGCCGTAGTCCGGGTAGACGTCGGGGCCGCGGAAGGGCTCGCGGGCCGTGGCGACGCCGTCGACGAGGTCGACGCGCACGTAGTCCTCGATCGACTGGCCCGACCCGTGCAGCAGCACCGAGCCGTCCGGGCCGGGCGTGGCCGACGTGTAGCCGTAGTAGGTGCCGAACACCGTGCTCGTGTGGCGCGTCCCCGGGACGGGCGTGACCGCGACGGTGTCGCCGGAGGGGCGCAGGTGCAGGGCCGGCAGGTAGCGGACCTCATCGTCGACGTACCCGTACCCGGTCCCGGTGGCCAGCACGTAGGAGCCGTCGCCCAGCGCCGCGAGATCGGGGTCGGTGTCCATCTCGCCGCTCGTGAACGGTCCCGCGTACTCGATGGCGCCCGCGTACTCGCCGGTCGTGGGCAACGTCATCGTGCCCGCGGACCGGGTCCAGCCGTCGCCCGCACGGCTGAAGCGGAAGAGGGTGACCTTGCCGGCCAGGTCGGTCGCCTCCGGGTCGTCGGAGAGGACGGCGAGCTCCTGGGCCACCGGGTTCCACGCCAGCGAGCCGACGCCGGGGACCTGGGTGTTCCCCTCGTCGTCCGTGCGGCCGTCGTGCAGACGGCCGACGACGGCGGACGTGAACGTGCCGGTCCCGCGGTCGAACGTGAGGGACCGCACGGTCGTCCGGACGGCAGGGTCGCCGTCGCGGCTCGTCACGTAGAACAGCGTGTCGGTGGCGGGGTCGATCGCGGTGCGCAGGTAGCGACCCGTGTAGACCTCCTCCGGGGCGACGGGCTGCTCGAACGGCCGGCCCACCGGCTTCATCGTCTGGGCGTCGAGCGCACGGACGACGAGCGTGTCGCCGATCTCGGGCGCGATCTCGGCGACGTAGACGACGTCGCCGCGCGGGGAGACCTCCAAGGCCCGGCTGGCGGTGCCGAGGCCGGACGTCGTGCTCACCGACATCCAGCGGCCGTCCTCGCGCAGCGCCGGAACGCCGGGACGGTCGAAGCGCTCGGTGAGGTCGGGCTTGCCGCCGTCGCCGGCGTACTCGATCGAGACGGGGTCGAGGGTCGTGCCCTGGCCGTAGATGGAGAAGCCCGGGCCGGCGACGGCGGGGACGTCGGTCCAGGTGGTGGTGCCGGACGCGGTGGTCGGGGCGACGTCGGTCACGTCGAGCTGGGCCAGGACGACGTCGACGTCGTGGTGCAGCTCGCCCCCGGGGTCGTCGCGCGTGTAGCCGGTGTGGGTGCCGCGGATCTCCTGGACCGTGGGACTGATCGTCACGGTGAGGTCGGAGTACGTCGTGTCGAGGGCCCACTTGCCCGGCTGGACCTGGCCGTACCAGCTGCGGAAGTGGACCGACCCGGCGAGGTCGAGCGTGGTGGTGCGGGTCTCGGGGTCGTAGCTGCCGGACTCGACCGGGAACCGGAAGGC
>NZ_LUNH01000075.1:0-18267 GCF_001628525.1 Aeromicrobium sp. REDSEA-S38_B2
CGTGACCAGGCACCAGGCACGAGGCAGAAGGCTGCAGCCCGCCCGGAGCCGCGGCACCCCTCGCGTCCGGTCCGCAGGGGCCGGGTGACGCCGCGTCGACCACCGGACTCGACGCGCACGACGACAGCGGCCCGTCTCCCACGCGGGAGCAGGGCCGCCGTTCCTAGTAACCTCGACACCATGCCCTCCGACGTCGTCGTCCTGGTCGCCACCGCGGTGCTCGCGGTCGTGACCGTGGTCGCTGCGGTCGTGGCGGTCCTCGCCGCCCGTCGGGTCGCCCGCGGTCCCGTGCCCGCTGTGCCCGCCGCGTCGCCGGCCCCGCCGCTCGAGCCCGTGCACGAGGACGTCGCCGCGTCCGTCGTCCCCGGCGAGCTCGTGCGCGTGGAGCGCACCCGCGCGCCGCGGACGGACCTGCCTGTCTCGGAGCGGTCCGGTGCGCTCGCACCCCGGGTGGTGGAGGGTCGCGTCGTCGTCCCGCCCACGCAGGACCAGGTCGTGGCGGCCACGCTGAGCCGACCCCAGGTGCGGCTCGCGGTCGTCGCCGAAGGCCTCGCGCACGCGCTGCGACCCGAGAGCCGCGACCGGATCAGCGCCCTGGTGCGACGCGAGTACCGCGGACGTCGCCGCGAGCGGCTGCGCGCCGGACGTCGCGCCGCCCGCGCCGCGCACGCGTCGGCGCTGCCGACCGCGCCCGCCGACCAGTGGCTGGGGGAGCGATGAACCCGCGGCTGATCTGGTTCGTCGCCGGCTCCGCCGCCGGTGTCTACGCGAGCGTCAAGGCACGCCGCGCCGCCTACCGCATGTCGATGCCCGGACTCATCGACCAGGCCGCCGCGCTCGGCACGGGCGTGCGGGCCTTCGCCGACGAGGTCCGCGACGGCATGACGACCGCCGAGCACCGGTTCGCCCGCGAGCTCGCCGCCGACGACCCCCATCCCGAGCCCCTCGGCCCCGCCACGACCCTCGCGCCGCTCGACGCCGCACCGCTCGACGACGCCGCCCCCGACCTCCCCGACGAGAGAGACCACCCCTGATGCAGACCGCAGAGATCCGGCGCCGCTTCCTCGCCCACTTCGAGGCCGCCGGACACACCGTCGAGCCGTCGGCGCCGTTGCTGCTCGAGGACCCGAACCTGCTCTTCGTGAACGCAGGCATGGTGCCGTTCAAGCCGTACTTCCTCGGCCAGGAGACGCCGCCCTACGGCACCGCGACCAGCGTGCAGAAGTGCGTGCGCACCCTCGACATCGAGGAGGTCGGCAAGACCACGCGGCACGGCACGTTCTTCCAGATGAACGGCAACTTCAGCTTCGGTCAGTACTTCAAGGAAGGTGCCATCACGCACGCGTGGCGGCTCGTCACCGGCCACGTCGACGACGGCGGCCTCGGCTTCGACGCCGAGAAGGTGTGGGTCACCGTCCTGGAAGGCGACCACGAGTCGCGCGAGCTGTGGCGCTCCGTCGCCGGGCTGCCCGACGAGCGGATCCAGGACCGCGACCTCAACGACAACTACTGGCACATGGGCGTGCCCGGCCCCGGCGGGCCCTGCAGCGAGATCTACATCGACCGCGGCCCCGAGTTCGGACCCGACGGCGGCCCGGTCGTCGACGAGGACCGCTTCCTGGAGATCTGGAACCTCGTGTTCATGCAGGAGGAGATCACCAACGTCCGCGCCAAGGACCAGTTCGACGTGGTCGGCCCGCTGCCCAGCCAGAACATCGACACCGGCATGGGCCTGGAGCGGGTGGCCTACCTCCTGCAGGGCAAGCAGAACCTCTACGAGACCGACGAGGTCTTCCCCGTCATCGAGCGCGCCTCGCAGCTGACCGGACGCACCTACGGCGCGAACCACGTCGACGACGTGCGCTTCCGCGTGGTCGCCGACCACGTCCGCTCGGGCCTGATGCTCATGGGCGACGGCGTCACGCCCGGCAACGAGGCCCGCGGCTACGTGCTGCGTCGCCTGCTGCGCCGCGCCGTGCGCTCCATGCGCCTGCTGGGCTACGAGGACCCGGCGCTGCCGGAGCTGCTGCCCGTCAGCCTCGACCGCATGAAGGCCTCCTACCCCGAGCTGGAGGCCGACTTCCCGCGGATCGAGCAGGTCGCCTACGCCGAGGAGGACGCGTTCCGCTCCACGCTCGGCAAGGGCACGCAGATCTTCGACGTCGCGGCGCAGAAGGTGAAGGCCGACGGCGGCACGGGGCTGTCCGGCGAGGCCGCCTTCACCCTGCACGACACCTACGGCTTCCCGATCGACCTCACCCTCGAGATGGCGCAGGAGCAGGGGCTCAGCGTCGACGCCGACGGCTTCCGGGCCCTCATGGCCGAGCAGAAGGCACGCGCCAAGGCCGACGCGAAGGCCAAGAAGGGCGTCCACGCCGACACCCACGCCTACCGGGCCGCGCTCGACGCGAACGGTCCGACGGACTGGCAGGCGTACACGACGCTCTCGACGGAGTCGAGGGTCCTGGCGCTGCTGAGCCAGGGCGAGGCCGTGCCGGCGCTCACGGCGGGCAGCATCGGCGAGGTCGTGCTCGACCGCACCCCGTTCTACGCCGAGTCCGGCGGCCAGAACGCCGACGCCGGCACCCTCACGTGGTCCGGCCACGGCGGTGGCACCGCCGAGGTGCTCGACGTCCAGCGCCCCATCAAGGGCCTGGTCGTCCACCAGGTGCGCGTGCTGGAGGGCGAGCTGGTCGTCGACGAGCAGCTCTCCGCCGACGTGGACCCCGAGTGGCGTCTCGGTGCGCGGCAGGCGCACTCCGGCACGCACGTCGTCCACGCGGCGCTGCGCGAGGTGCTCGGCCCCACGGCGCTCCAGTCGGGCTCGTACAACCGCCCCGGCTACCTGCGCCTCGACTTCGGGTGGAGCGGCGCGCTCTCGCCCGAGCAGCTGCACGACGTCGAGCACGTGTCGAACCGGGCGCTGCGCGAGGACCTGCCGGTCTCGGCGCAGTACATGACGCTGCCCGAGGCCCGGGAGTGGGGCGCGCTCGCGCTCTTCGGCGAGACGTACGGCGAGGAGGTGCGCGTCGTCGAGATCGGCGGGCCCTGGTCGCGCGAGCTGTGCGGTGGCACGCACGTCGACCGCTCCAGCCAGATCGGCACCGTCGTCGTCACCTCCGACGGGTCCGTCGGCGCCGGCAACCGCCGCATCGAGGCGCTCACCGGCCTCGAGGGCTTCGCCTACCTCGCGAAGGAGCGCGACCTCGTGCTCCAGCTCACCGACGTGCTCAAGGCGCGTCCCGAGGAGGTCCCGACCCGGGTCAACGACCTCCTCGCCCGGCTGAAGGCCACCGAGAAGGAGCTCGAGAAGCTCAAGGCGGCCGAGCTGTCCGTGGTCGTGGCGCTCACCCCCGCCGCGCAGGAGCGGGGGCTCGCGGCCAACGCCCTCGTCGGCGTCGTCGGCGAGCGGATCGGCGGCAAGGGCGGCGGCAAGCCCGACGTCGCGCAGGGCGGCGGCACCGACGTCGGAGGCATCGACGCAGCCTTCGCCGCCGTGCTCGACGCGGTCCGCGTGGCGGTCGGACGATGACGGCGGCTGCATGAGGACGGGCCGATGAGGCGGAACCGATGAGGCGGGGCCGCAGGCTGGGGGTCGACGTCGGCGACGTGCGCATCGGCGTCGCCGTCTGCGATCCCGACGGTCTGGTCGCGACGCCGCTCGAGACGGTGGCGGCCGGACGCGACGCCGTCGCCCGCCTCGTGGCCCTGGCCGAGGAGGTCGACGCGCTCGAGCTGGTCGTCGGTCTTCCCGTCTCGCTCAACGGTCGCGAGGGGCCCGCCGCGGCGAAGGTGCGCGGGTTCGCGCAGGGTCTGCGCGAGGCCGTCGATCCGCGGGTTGTCCGGCTGTTCGACGAGCGCATGTCTACGATGACTGCCGACAGCCTGCTCCGCGAGGGCGGGCGTCCAGGACGGAAACGACGTCAGGTGATCGACCAGACCGCGGCCGCGGTGATCCTGCAGACCGCCCTGGACACCGAACGGACCCGTGGCAGCGCCCCGGGCGAGACGATCTGAGGTCTACGTGAGCGACAGCGGACTCGACATCCTCGGCAGCGAGCCGGGCGACCGTCGCGCGACCCGCCCCGGAGGCCGACGTGCCCCGCGGCGAGGTCCGCGGTGGGGGCGCATCATCCTCGTGCTCGCGCTCGTCGGTGGCATCGTCTTCGGCGGCAAGGTCGTCTGGGACAAGGCCGGCACCTACCTGAACGGTCCGCAGGACTACACGGGTCGGGGCAGCGGCGAGGTCGTCGTGGAGATCCCGTCGGGCGCGGACGGGCAGGCCATGGCCCGCATCCTGGCCAAGCAGGACGTCGTCAAGACCGCCGAGGCCTTCTACCAGCTCTCGCTCAACGACGACCGGTTCTCGACGATCCAGCCGGGCTTCTACCAGCTGCGCCGCAAGATGTCGGCCGCGGCGGCCCTCGACGGCCTGACCGACACGTCGAACCGTGTCGAGGGACGCGTCGTCATCCCCGAGGGCTCGCGCGTCGGGCAGATCGTCAAGGCGATCGCCGCGGGCTCGGAGATCCGCGAGGCCGACGTGACGAAGGTCCTCGACGACCCGAGGGAGCTCGGCCTGCCCCCGGAGGCGAACGGCAACCCCGAGGGCTACCTGTACCCGGCGACCTACACGGTCGAGCCCGGGACCACGGCGCTCGAGCTGCTGCAGCAGATGGTCAAGAAGACCCTCGACGTCGAGAACGACCTCGACATCGACACCCGGGCGCGGGCGCTCGGGCTCTCCAAGGAGGACGTGCTGACGGTCGCGAGCATCCTCGAGTACGAGGCCGCCCGCGACGAGGACTACCCCAAGGTCGCGCGGGTGCTCTACAACCGCATCGCCGACGGCATGCCGCTGCAGCTCGACTCGACCGTGTCGTACGTGAGCAAGCGCGAGGGCGACGTCTGGACGACGCCCGAGGAGCGCGCCAACCCGTCGGAGTACAACACGTACCAGAACACCGGCCTGCCGCCCGGACCGATCGGCTCGCCCGGGGAGAAGACCATCGAGGCCGCACTGAACCCCGCGCAGGGCGACTGGCTGTACTTCTTCGCCGACAAGCAGGGCGTCACCATCTTCAACACGAGCTTTGCCAAGCACACGGCCGACTGCCAGAAGGTCTACGGCGCCGGCTCCTGCGGTGGCTGACCACGGCTCGGGCCGCCGCTGCGCCGTCGTCGGGCACCCTGTGGCGCACTCGCTGTCGCCGACGATGCACCGGGCCGCGTACGCGGTGCTGGGCCTCGACTGGACCTTTGAGGCCGTCGACGTCGCGCCTGGCGAGCTGCCGGCGCACGTCGACGCCCTCGACGCGTCGTGGCGGGCTCTCGCCGTCACCGCACCGCACAAGCGCGACGCGCTCGACCTCGCCGACAGCGTCACCGACGTCGCGCGTGCCGCCGGCGGCGCCAACACGCTGCTCCTGGAGCAGGGACCGCGCGGTCGCCACGTGCGCGCCGACAACACCGACGTCCCCGGCGCGCGCGCCGCGCTGTCGGAGGCCGGCGTGGTCGACGTGCCGGTCGTCCGCGTCCTGGGCGCGGGCGCGACGGCCGCGTCGGTCGCGCACGCCGTGGCCGGCCTGGGAGCCGGTCTGGTCGAGCTCGTCGTGCGCGACGTCGGCCGCGCCGAGGAGACGGTGGCCGCGGTCCACGCCGCCGGCCTGGAGGCCCGCGTGCTCGACGCCTCGACGTCGCCGACCGGTCCGGTCGACCTGCTGGTCTCCACCGTCCCGGAGTCCGTGGCGGGGGAGCGGGCCGACGCCTGGGCGGCCGACGCGGCGGCGGTCTTCGACGTCGTCTACGACCCCTGGCCGACGCGGCTGAGCGTCGCGGCCAGGGCGGCCGGCCGTCCGGTCGTCACCGGTCTGGACCTCCTCGCGCACCAGGCCGTCCTCCAGCTGCGCCTCATGACGGGTGCGTCGGTCGACGTCGACGTCGTGCGCGGGGCCGCGCTGGAGGTCCTCGCGAGCGCATAGTCTGCGGGCGTGGACATCGCGTACGTCGTGGCCGCCGCGCTGGCGGCCGGGATCCTGGGGGCTCTCGGCCCCGCCGCGATCGCGCGCCTGCCCGAGCCGTCCCCGCACCCCGAGGACGACCCGGACGAGCCGCCCAAGGAGCCGTACGTCGAGCTCGCCCGCCGTCCGCACCTCGCAGCGGGGCTGGCGCTGACGTCGGTGCTGCTGCTGCTCGTGGTCGCCACCGCGTTGGACGGCCCGTGGCTGCTGCCGGCATGGGCCATATTCGCCGGCGCAGGGAGCTGGCTGGCGTGGGTCGACCTGCGCACGCGTCTGCTGCCGTACCTCCTCACGCTGCCGCTGCACGCGGTGTGCCTCGTGCTCGTCGCGCTCGCGGCCCTGCTGGCCGGCGACCTCGGCATCCTGCTGAAGGGACTCCTCGGCAACGTCGTCGTCTTCGCGGTGTTCCGCGCCGTCTACACCCTGGGACGCTGGGTCCGTCAGCCCTTCGGCTTCGGCGACGTCCGGCTCGCCGCCCTCGTCGGCCTTCTCCTCGGGGCGGTGGGTCCGAGCGCGACGCTGTACGGCACGTACGCGGGGTTCGTCGTCGGCGCCGTCGCGGGCGTCGTCCTGTACCGGACGGGCCGCATCGGTCGCCGCGACCCGTTCGCCTTCGGCCCCTACCTCGTGCTCGGCGCGTTCCTCGGGCCCCCGCTCGCGGTGCTGCTGCACGGCTGACCGCTCGCGCCGGGGACCGTCGGAGGTCGTGGTTCAGTGCGTCAGCTTGAGCCCGACGATCCCGCCGACGACGGCCAGCAGGCACAGCACCCGGGCGACCGACAACGGCTCCTCGCCCTGCGCCATCGCCCACGCAGCGGTGAGGGTCGCGCCGATGCCGACCCACACCGCGTAGGCGGTGCCGGTCGGCAGCTCGCGCATGGCCCACGCGAGACCGACCATGCTGGTCACGAGGGCGACGGCGAACACGACCGTGGGGGCGAGCCGGCTGAGACCGTCGGAGCGGCCGAGGGCCGTGGCCCACACCGCCTCGAGGACGCCGGACCCCACGAGCACGATCCACGACATGACGGGCTCCTGACCTGCCGTCTTTGCGCTGGTCGGGTACGGCAGCCTCGTCCGAGCCCCCAGGGAGGGGACGCCTCCATGATGGCACGGCGTGGGCGCGTGTCCCGTCCGGGCGTGCGGGGGCGGGCGGCTCGGTCCCCGCAGGACGGTTCCTGACACAATGACCCCCATGCTTCGATGGCTGACTGCCGGTGAGTCCCACGGACCTGCGCTCGTCGCGATCCTCGAGGGACTCCCTGCCGGCGTGCACGTGACCAGCAAGGACGTCCAGGACGCGCTGGCGCGTCGCCGCCTCGGCTACGGCCGCGGTGCCCGCATGAGCTTCGAGGCCGACGAGCTCGAGGTGATCGGCGGCCTGCGGCACGGCGTGTCGATGGGCAGCCCCGTCGCCCTGCGGATCGGCAACAGCGAGTGGCCCAAGTGGGAGCAGGTCATGGCGGCCGACCCCGTCGACCCCGAGGTGCTCGACGGCCTGAAGCGCGGTGCCCCGCTCACGCGTCCGCGTCCGGGGCACGCCGACCTCGCCGGCATGCAGAAGTACGGCTTCGACGAGGCCCGACCCGTCCTTGAGCGGGCCAGCGCCCGCGAGACCGCCGCCCGCGTCGCGCTCGGCGAGGTGGCGGCCAAGTTCGTCGAGCAGACGACGGGCGCGACGGTCCTGTCGCACGTCGTGGAGCTCGGGACCGTGTCCGCCCCTGCCGGCGTGGTGCCCCGGTACTCCGACGTCGAGGCGCTCGACGCCGACCCGGTGCGCTGCTTCGACGCCGCCACCAGCACGGCCATGGTGGCCGAGGTCGACGCCGCCCACAAGGACGGCGACACGCTCGGCGGCGTCGTCGAGGTCGTCGTCGAGGGCCTGCCGCCCGGACTCGGCTCGTACACCCACTGGGACCGGCGCCTCGACGCGCGGCTCGCGGCGGCGCTCATGGGCATCCAGGCCATCAAGGGCGTCGAGGTCGGCGACGGCTTCGAGCTCGCCCGCACGCGCGGCTCGCTCGCGCACGACGAGATCGTCCCGACCGACGAGGGCATCCGCCGCGTCTCCGGCCGCTCCGGCGGGACCGAGGGCGGCATGACGACCGGCGAGCTGCTGCGCGTGCGCGCCGCGATGAAGCCCATCGCGACCGTCCCGCGCGCGCTGCGCACCGTCGACGTCAGCACCGGCGAGGAGACCCGCGCCCACCACCAGCGCTCCGACGTGTGCGCCGTGCCCGCGGCGGGCATCGTCGCCGAGGCCATGGTCGCGCTGGTCGTCGCCGACGCGATCACCGAGAAGTTCGGCGGCGACTCCGTCGAGGAGGTCCGGCGCAACGTCGAGGCGTACCGCGAGCACCTGAGGTACCGGTGACGCCGGTCGTCGTGCTCGTCGGCGCACCGGGCGCCGGCAAGACGACGGTGGCGCGCCGCCTCGCCGACCGGCTCGGCACCTCCGTGCGCGACACCGACGTCGACGTCGAGCGCTCGACGGGCTCCAGCGTGCAGGACCTCTTCGTCGAGCACGGCGAGGCGCACTTCCGTGAGCTCGAGGCCGCCGCGGTCGCGAGCGCGCTGCAGGAGCACCACGGCGTGCTGGCACTGGGCGGCGGTGCCGTCCTCCACCCGGGCACCCAGCAGCTGCTGCGCGAGCAGCGCGTCGTCTTCCTCGACGTCAGCCTGTCCGCCGCCGCTCAGCGCGTCGGCCTCGGCACGAACCGGCCGCTGCTCCTCGGCAACGTCCGCGCGACCATGAAGGCGCTGCTCGACGCGCGCCGCCCGGTCTACGAGGACCTCGCCACGCACACCGTGGTCACCGACGACCTCACCGCCGACGACGTCGCCGCCCGCATCCACCAGCTGATCCAGGAGAACGCCACCCCATGACCGTCCGCATCCGGGTCGAGACGTCCGCCCCGTACGACGTCCTCGTCGGCTCCGGCGTGAGCGACCAGCTCGCGTCGCTCGTCGGGGACGACGTGCGTCGGGTCGCGATCGTGCACCCGACGGTGCTGCGCGAGCGCGCCGCACGGCTCCGGTCGACCCTGCTGCGCGAGCAGGCGACGCGGGCGCTCGACGTGCACCTGCTCGAAGTGCCCGACGGCGAGGCCGCGAAGAACGCCGAGGTCCTGCAGTACTGCTGGGACGTCCTCGGGCGCACCGGCTTCACCCGCTCCGACGTCGTGGTCGGGTTCGGCGGCGGGGCGACGACCGACCTGGCCGGCTTCGTGGCCGCGAGCTGGTTGCGTGGGGTCCGGTTCGTCAACGTCTCCACCACGGTGCTGGGCATGGTCGACGCGGCGGTCGGCGGCAAGACCGGCATCAACACCGCGGCCGGCAAGAACCTCGTCGGCGCGTTCCACGAGCCCGTCGGCGTCCTGTGCGACCTCGACCTGCTGGTCGACCTGCCGTCCGCGGAGCTGCGCAGCGGGCTCGCCGAGGTGGTGAAGTGCGGGTTCATCGCCGACCCGTCGATCCTGGAGCTGATCGAGGGCGTCGGCACGGGAGCCGTGCTCGACCCGACGTCGGCGATCCTCGCCGAGCTGGTCGCCAAGGGGATCCGGGTGAAGGCGCAGACCGTCGCCGGCGACCTGCGGGAGACCGGCGGGGGTGCCGGGCCTTGGGCGGCGAAGGGCGCCGGCCGGGGTGCCGGGCCGTGGGCGGCGAAGAGCACCGGCGGGGGTGCCGAGGACGACAGCGGCATCGGCCGGGAGGCGCTGAACTACGGACACACCCTGGGGCACGCGATCGAGCGCGAGGAGCGGTACACGGTGCGCCACGGCGAGGCGATCAGCGTCGGCATGGTCTACGTGGCGGAGCTGGCGCACCGGCACGGCCTCATCGACGCCGACCTCGTGCAGCGTCACCGCGACGTGCTGTCGTCGCTGTCGCTGCCGACCACGTGGGCGGGCGCCTTCTCGCCGCTGCTCGCGGCGATGCGTCTGGACAAGAAGACGCGCGGCGACCAGCTGCGGTTCGTGGTGCTCGAGGACCTCGGACGCACGACGATCCTCGCCGGCCCCGACGAGCAGACGCTGCGCGACTCCTTCGCGGCCCTCGCCGCTCCCTCGTCGTCACCGGGCGCTGCCCGATGAGCACGACCCTGGCGCCGGACGCGCAGACGCTGCAGCGTCGCCGCGAGCGCGTGGGTGCGTCGCTCGCCGACGCCGGTCGGGCCGGCCTCGTGGTCACGACGCTGGTCAACGTCCGGTACCTCACCGGGTTCACGGGCTCGAACGGCGCCCTCGTGCTGCGCGCTGACGGCAGTGGACTGTTCCTCACCGACGGCCGCTACCGCGACCAGGCCGCGGCCGAGGTGCCCGGTCTCGAGCACACCATCACGCGCGACCTGCTCGGCGTCGCGGGCCCGCGACTCGCCGACGTCGGGGGAGCGTGGGCCGTCGAGACGCACACGCTGAGCGTCGACGCCCACGCGACGCTGGGTGACGCGGCGCCCGGGGTCGACCTCGTCGCCGCCGACCGGGTGGTCGAGCGGGCGCGCGAGACGAAGGACGACGTGGAGGTGGCGGCGCTGCGCGAGGCCTGCCGGGTCTCCGCGGCCGCGCTGGAAGCGCTCTGGGCGGGTCCGCTGGTGGGGCGGACCGAGCGCGACGTCGCCCGCGACCTCGAGTGGCGCATGCTCGAGCTCGGCGCCGAGGCCGTCGCCTTCGAGACCATCCTCGCGTCGGGCCCGAACACCGCCGTGCCGCACCACCACCCGACCGACCGGGTGCTGCAGCCCGGTGACCTCCTCAAGACCGACTTCGGCGCGCGGGTCGCCGGTTACCACGCCGACTGCACGCGCACCGTCGTGCTCGGCACCGCCGACGCCTGGCAGCGCGAGGTCCACGCCGCGGTGCGTGCGTCGCAGGCCGCCGGTGTCGACGCGTTGCGCGAGGGTCGTCCCGTGGCCGAGGTGGACGCCGTCGCGCGGGGCGTCCTCGACGAGGCCGGGTGGCTCGAGCACTTCACCACCGGCCTGGGCCACGGCGTGGGTCTGCAGATCCACGAGGACCCGTTCATCGCCGCGGCGCACGTCGGTACACTGGGGCGTCGCACCGTCCTCACCATGGAACCGGGCATCTACGTCCCGGGCCGCGGGGGAGTGCGCATCGAAGACACCGTCCTCGTCACGCCGGCCGCCACGGGTACCCCCGAGGTGCTGACCGACCTGACCACCGAGCTCCTGGAGATCGCCTGATGGCCACCACGAACGACCTGAAGAACGGCATGGTGCTGAACATCGACGGCCAGCTCTGGACCGTCATCGAGTTCCAGCACGTCAAGCCGGGCAAGGGTCCCGCCTTCGTGCGCACCAAGATGAAGAACGTCGAGTCGGGCAAGGTCGTCGACAAGACCTTCAACGCCGGCACCAAGGTCGAGACCGCCACCGTCGACAAGCGCGACATGCAGTACCTCTACAACGACGGCACGAACTACGTGTTCATGGACGTGCAGACGTACGACCAGCTCGAGATCGCGCCCGAGGCCATGGGCAGCGCGCCCGACTTCCTCCTGGAGAACCAGGAGGCCACCGTGGCCACGAACGAGGGCCGCGTGCTCTACGTCGAGCTGCCGCTCTCGGTCGAGCTGCTCATCGAGCACACCGAGCCGGGCCTGCAGGGTGACCGCTCCAGCGGCGGCACGAAGCCCGCGCGCCTGGAGACGGGTCGCGAGATCCAGGTGCCGCTGTTCGTCACCACCGGCGAGAAGGTCAAGGTCGACACCCGCGACGGCAACTACCTCGGCCGCGTGAAGGCCTGATGGGCGCGCGCACCAAGTACCGCAAGCGCGCCCTCGACATCCTCTTCGAGTCCGAGCTCCAGGGCCTGCCCCTGGGCGGGACGCTCGCGGCGCGGCGCGAGACCAACGACCCGCCGGTCAACCCCTACACGGTCCGGCTGGTCGAGGGTGTCATGGAGCACCAGCAGCACATCGACGGCCTCATCGCCGAGCACTCCCGCGGCTGGACGCTGGACCGCATGCCCGGGGTCGACCGCAACCTCCTGCGCGTCGCCGTCCTCGAGATCGTCTACGTCGACGACGTGCCCGGGCCGGTCGCCGTGAGCGAGGCCGTCGAGCTCGCGGCGGAGCTCTCCACCGACGACAGCCCCAAGTTCGTCGGCGGCCTCCTGAGCCGCATCCTCGAGGTCGCCACCCCCGCCTGACCCGTCGACGCGGCGGGGCGACGCGCCGTCACGCGCAGTTGCACATCCGTCCGACTCCGTTAGCGTGCTGAGCACCCGCGACGGCGGACGACGGCTCCTGCCTGCGTCACCGTCCTGACGAGAGGTGACGTGTGGGCTTCCTCGACTTCGTCCACGATCGATGGTCGGTGCTGTCGTTCCTGGCGTACCAGCACCTGAGCCTGGTGGTGCAGACGTTGGCCGCGGCCACGCTGCTGGCGATCGTGCTCGGCGTGCTGGCCTACCGGTCCCGCTGGGGCACCGCCGCGGCGCAGGCGCTGTCGTCCGTCGGGCTGACGCTCCCCTCGTACGCGCTGCTCGGCCTGCTGGTCGGTGTCGTCGGCATCGGGGTGCTGCCCTCGGTCATCGCCCTGGTCTTCTTCGGGTTCCTGCCGATCCTGCGCAACGTGATCATCGGCCTCACCGGTGTCGACCAGGCGCTCGTGGAGTCGGCGCGCGGCATGGGCATGGGGCGAGTGGCCACGCTCGTGCGGCTCGAGCTGCCGCTCGCGTGGCCGGTCATCATGACCGGCGTCCGCGTCTCGGGCCAGATGCTCATGGGCATCGCCGCGATCGCGGCCTACGTGCTGGGGCCCGGCCTCGGCGGCTACATCTTCTCGGGCATCTCCCGCACCGGCGGGGCCAACGCCACGTACTCCATCGTCGCGGGCACGGTCGGGATCATCCTCCTCGCCGTCGTGCTCGACCTCGTCCTCAACCTGCTCACCCGAGCCACGACCTCCAGGGGCATCCGTGTCTGAGACCACCACGACCACCACCACGTCCGGGCAGCAGTCGCACGGGCAGCGCATCCTGCTCGAGAACGTCACCAAGAAGTACTCGGGCCAGTCCGGCGCGGCCGTCGACGACGTGACGCTCGAGATCCCCGCCGGCGAGATCGTCATGCTCGTCGGCCCGTCGGGCTGCGGCAAGACCACGACGATGAAGATGATCAACCGGCTCATCGAGCCGACCAGCGGTCGCATCTACATCGGCGACGAGGACGTCACCGACCAGGACGCCGACGACCTGCGCCGACGCATCGGCTACGTCATCCAGGGCGCCGGGCTGTTCCCGCACTACACGGTCGCCGAGAACATCGCGATCGTGCCGCGGCTGCTCGGCTGGAAGAAGGACCGCGTCGCCGCGCGCGTCGACGAGCTGCTCGACCTGGTGAACCTCGACCCCGAGCAGTACCGCGACCGGTACCCCCGGGAGCTGTCCGGCGGCCAGCAGCAGCGGGTGGGCGTGGCCCGGGCCTTGGCGGCCGACCCGCCGGTGCTGCTGATGGACGAGCCGTTCGGCGCCGTCGACCCCATCACCCGCCAGCGGCTGCAGGACGAGCTCCTGCGCCTGCAGGAGGAGCTGCGCAAGACGATCGTGTTCGTCACGCACGACTTCGACGAGGCGGTGAAGCTCGGCGACCGGATCGCGATCCTCGACGTCGGCTCGCGGATCGTCCAGTACGACACGCCCGAGGCCATCCTGACGTCGCCGGCGAACGAGTTCGTCGAGGGTTTCGTCGGCCACGGTGCCGCTCTGAAGCAGCTGACGCTCACCCGCGTGCGTGACGTCGAGCTGCACGAGGCCGCCGTCGCGCACGTCGGCGGCGACGCAGCCGCGGCTGCGCAGGACGCCCGGGCCAAGGGTCGCGACTGGGTGATCGTCCTTGACGCGCAGGAGCGCCCGCAGCGGTGGGTCTCCGTCCGCGAGCTCGAGCGGGGCGGCGCGCTGGACCGCGTGTCACGCGACCTGGAGCTCGAGACCGTCAGCTCCGCCTCGACCCTCAACGACGCGCTCGATGAGATGCTCACGTCGTCGCACGGCGTCGTCGTGGTCACGGGTCGGCGCAACGTCTACCAGGGCGTCATCCGCGTCGAGACGATCATGCAGGCGATGCAGCAGCTCAGCAGCAGCGCTGCGGACGTCGACCCGGTGCAGCCGTGAGCGCCACCACCGCCGGTCCGGCGAACGACGCGGCCGTGCGGGGCGAGGCGGCGACCCCGACCGTCACCGTCGACCGTCCGGGCATCGGTCGCTGGATCGGCCAGCCGCTCGTCGTCGTCGCCGCGGTCGTCGGTTGCCTGGTCTACGTGAACACCGCGGACGTCACCGACGTGGAGCGCCGCTCGCTCACGGTCGACAACCTGCTCGACCTGACCGGGCAGCACCTGTTCATCAGCCTCGTCGCGACGCTCCTGACCTGCGTGGTCGCGATCCCGCTCGGCATCGCGTTGACGCGGGGTCCGATGCGACGCTTCTCCAAGCCGATCATCACCGTCGCCGGCTTCGGGCAGGCCGCCCCGGCGATCGGCCTCATCGCCCTCGGCTCCGTGATCTTCGACGTGGGCGCCACGGGCGCGATCGTCGCCCTCGCGGTGTACGGCATCCTGCCGATCGTGGCCAACACGGTCACCGGTCTCGACGGCGTCGACCAGCGTCTGGTCGAGGCGTCGCGCGGCATGGGCGTCTCGGCGGGCGGCACCCTCGTGCGCGTCGAGCTGCCGCTCGCGCTGCGCGTCATCGTCGCCGGCGTCCGTACCGCCCTGGTGCTGATCGTCGGCACCGCGGCCCTGGCGTCGTTCACCGGCGCCGGGGGTCTCGGTGAGCTGATCACCACCGGCATCAAGCTGCAGCAGGACGTCGTGCTGATGGTCGGCGCGATCCTGGTCGCGGCCCTGGCCCTGTTCATCGACTGGCTGGCGCGTCTCGTCGAGATCGCCGCCGCCCCGAAGGGAGTGGGCTGACGTGCGAGGTCACCTGCGCAGCAAGCTCGTCACGTCCGCCGTCGCCCTGGCCTGCCTGGGGTTGGCCGGCTGCGGCCTGCAGTCGGCGTCGGGAGCGGTGCTCGGCGCCGAGCCCGGCACCATCAAGCGGGTGAAGTCGCTCGAGGGCGTCCCGGTCACCGTGGCGGCGAAGGACTTCACCGAGCAGCTCGTGCTCGGCAACATGATGTCGACGGTGCTGAGCGTGGCCGGTGCCGACGTCACGAACCTCAGCAACACGCCCGGCAGCTTCGGCGTCCGCCAGGCGCTGCTCGACGGTCGCGTCGACATCTCCCCGGAGTACACGGGCACCGGCTGGATCAACTACCTCGGCAACCAGAAGCCGGTGAAGGGCGAGGAGCAGCAGTACAAGGCCGTCTACGACGCGGACCTGAAGAACGGGCTGACCTGGCTGCCCTACGCCCCCATGAACAACACGTACGCGTTCGCGATCGCCGAGAAGAAGGGCGAGGAGCTCGGCATCACCAAGCTCTCGCAGCTGAAGGACCTGCCGAAGGACCAGCGCACGTTCTGCGTCGAGAGCGAGTTCGCCAAGCGCGACGACGGCTTCGTCCCGATGCTGAAGACGTACGGACTCACCGAGGCCGACCTCGGCAAGGTGACGACCCTCGACACGGGCGTCATCTACACGGCGACCGCGCGCGGCACCTGCAACTTCGGCGAGGTGTTCACGACCGACGGCCGCATCCCGGGTCTGAAGCTGCGGGTGCTGGAGGACGACAAGGAGTTCTTCCCGTTGTACAACCTGAGCTTCGTCGCCCGCACGTCGTTCTTGAAGGAGCACCCCGAGGTGGAGGAGATCTTCGCCCAGGTGCTCCCGAAGCTGACCAACGACGTCATGCTCGAGCTGAACGCCAAGGTCGATGTCGAGGGCCAGGACCCGGCCATCGTCGCGCGGGACTGGCTGAAGTCCGAGGGGCTCGTGCAGTAGCCCGCGGTCCGCTGGACTGCGACTCAGGCGAGCGGCAGCATGCCGCCGGTCCCGATCAGCGTGGCGCCGACGACGGCACTCGCGCCGAGCAGGGCGGCGAGGACGCCGGCGTTGGGTCGTCGCTTGACCGTGCCGTCGACCGTCGACGTCTCGGCGCACTGACGCACGTCGTCGGCCATGGCGTCGAGCCGACCCCACGCGGGCCGGTCGTGCACGCTCACGGTCTTCCGGGTGCCGGCGATGTCGATCGCGAGGTACCAGGGCCGTCGGCGTACGTCGGCGACGAGGGTCCCCGGCACGTGCAGCGTCGTGTAGACGTCGTGCACCTGCACGACACCCTCGTACGTCGTGACCGGACGGGCGCCGAGGTGGAGCAGTCGCGCAGCGCCCTCTCCGACGAACGCCGCAGCGAGCAGCACGAGGAACCAGCCCGGGACCCCCTCCTCAGGAGGGAGGGTGCGCCAGAACCACAGGACGGCGAGGAAGACGCCCACGGCTCCGACGGGTACCAGCGCGGAGACCAGCGGCAGCAGGTGGCGCAGCGGCGAGGGACGGGCGGCGTCACGGGCCGTCGAGGTCGTCCGTGAGTGGCGTGCTGCGGGGTCGACGCGCAGGGACTGGCGGGAGCGGCCGAACCCGCCCAGCGCGTCCCCGACCCGGTGCGCGAGGGAGCCGACCGTGACAGGGTCGCGCGACGCGCGGGTGGACAGCAGTCCCGTGCCGTCCTCGAGGACCACGAGGGTGGCACCGCCGAGACGCTCGAGGCCGTGCACCGTCGCCGGACGACGTGCGGGAGGGTCCTGCGGGGCGTCGTCGTCCCCGTCGATCTCGTCCCAGACGTCGTCGAGGGTGCTCGGGTCGCCGATCCACGCGTCCGGGAACCAGAGCTCGGAGGGCCACCAGCTCTTCAGCCAGGGCGGCAGCCCTCCCGGTCGCTCGTCGAGGGGCTCCGGCGTGAGGAGCAGGGTGACGGGCCGGTCGTCGTCGAGCGGCCTCACGAGCAGGTGGGGGCCGTACGGCTCGACCTCGACGTCCCAGCCGGGTCGCCCGGGAGCCAACTGGAGCAGCAGTCGCGCCTTGCGTACGGGGCCGGCGGCGCTGAGGAGCACCGCGACTCCCAGGAGGACTCCGGTGAGCATCGGGAGCATCGACCAGTCGTCGGGGTCGGCGTTGCCGAGCCCCCACGGTCGTTCCTCGCCGAGCGGGTCGACCATGACGGTGACGTCCTGGCCCTCGCGGTAGGTGCTCGCGTCGTCGACCCAGAAGTCGTACGTCCGGGAGCCGACGCGGACGTCCAGGCTGTCCTCGAACCTGTCGACGCCGGTGACGACGGCGGCGGCAGGACGGCCGCGCTCACCGAGGTCGATGAAGGTGGCGCGGCGGTCGAGCCAGAGGAGCATCGCGGTGAGGCTCGCGACGACGAGGAGGCCTGCGGTCACGCGCCGTGGCACACGCCAGGGGTCGCTGCGACGGCCGAGGCTCAGCACGTCGTCCGGCAGCGGGTGGCCTGCGGGGCGGCCCACCCGTGCCTGGGCGCGCCGGAGCATGACGTCGGCGACGACGACGGCGAGCCAACCGAGCCACAGGTGCCGGACGACGAACCCGGGGCCTGGGTCGCCGAGGGGTGAGAGGGCGACGAGGGTGAGGACGGCGGCGACGCGCGGGGCCCACCAGGCGAGGACGACGGCGGCGGCGAAGAGTCCGAACGTGACGGAGCCGGCGGTCTCCTCCCAGGAGACGACCTGTTCGAGGGTGGGCAGGTAGCCAGCGGACTCTGTCCAGGTGAGCAGGACGACCAGCGCGACCATGACGGCGGGGCCGAAGGTCAGGACGAGCGTGGGGACGCGGAGCCGGCCCCAGCGTCGCGCTGACGAGCGAGGGGCCGGGGTGTCGTGCACGCGCCCACCCTAGAAGACCTGGTCGGCGGCGCCCTCAGCCGCGAAGGTAGAGCCGCATGAGCACGCGCGGGTGGCCAGCGAGCCTGGAGTGTCGGGCGGGGGTCCGACGTTCTCCAGGCCCTCAGCCGGCTCGGGCGCGGCGGGTACTGGTGCGTCGGGTGCGCAGGGTGCGATGGGTCTGGTGGGTGTCGGGGTCGATGGTGAAGAACCCTTGGTGCACCGCGGAATGGCATCTGGGGCAGAGCCCGATGAGGTTGGCGAGGTCAGTCGGTCCGCCTTCGGACCAGTACTGGATGTGGTGGACGTGGACGACGGGTCCGTGGCAGCCGGGTCCGGCGCAGGTGCCGCCTTGTCGGTTGACGACGGCTTTTCGTTGGTGGGGTGTGGCGAGGCGGTGGGTGCGGCCGACGTCGAGGACGGTGTGCTTGCCGGCGGTGAGGATGGGGG
>NZ_LUNH01000076.1:0-29960 GCF_001628525.1 Aeromicrobium sp. REDSEA-S38_B2
GACGAGCACAAGCAGGCCGAGGGCGACCCGATGCTCAAGGGTCAGATCCGGTCCCGCCAGCTGGCCAACGCGCGCAACCGGATGATCGCCGACGTGATGGAGTCCGACGTCGTGCTGGTCAACCCCACGCACGTGGCGGTCGCCCTGCGCTACCAGCCCGAGCGCGGCGCCCCGGTCGTCGTGGCGCGCGGGGCCGGCGTGGTGGCGGCGCGGATCCGTGAGGTGGCCACCGACGCCGGCGTACCCCTCGTGCAGGACGTCCCGCTCGCCCGTGCGCTCTACCGCTCCACCGAGGTCGGCATGGAGATCCCGACCGAGCTGTTCGCCGCGGTGGCGCACGTGCTGGCGTTCGTCATCAGCCGCCGCCAGCGCGGGTCGTACGCCGGCACCCACCGCTCCCCGCGCGGCGAGGCCGCCCTGCCGGACGTGCCGCACGCCGGCGCGCGGCGCCGCCGGACACCGACCGCGGCCGCCGCGGCCGGGTCGAACCCCTCAGGTGCCGTGCCCGCCGGTCGATAGGACCCCCGACGCCAGGAGGGCGTCGCTGCAGCCAGGACGGCTGGTCGAGTGAGCTCCACGACCCCGGAAGGCCCGCATGTCCCTCCAGCGACTGACCCAGATCGGCGTCCCCGTCGGGATCGTCATGATCGTCGTGATGCTCGTCGTCCCGCTGCCGCCGGTCGTGCTCGACCTGCTGATCGCGGCCAACATCGCCGGCGCGCTGCTGGTGCTGCTCACCGCGATGTCGGTCGAGCGCCCCCTGGACTTCGCCGCCTTCCCGGCCGTGCTGCTGGTGATGACGCTCTTCCGCCTGGCCCTCAACGTGAGCGCGACCCGGCTGGTGCTGCTGGACGGCTACGCCGGGAAGGTCATCGAGACCTTCGGGCACTTCGTGGTCGGCGGCTCGCTGATCGTCGGACTGATCATCTTCGTGATCCTGCTGATCATCCAGTTCGTCGTCATCACCAAGGGCGCCGAGCGCGTGGCCGAGGTCGGCGCCCGGTTCACCCTCGACGCGATGCCCGGCAAGCAGATGGCGATCGACGCCGACCTCAACTCCGGGCTCATCGACGAGGACGAGGCACGTCGCCGTCGCCAGGAGGTGCACGCCGAGGCCGACTTCTACGGCGCGATGGACGGTGCCTCGAAGTTCGTCAAGGGCGACGCGATCGCCGCCATCCTCATCACCGTCGTCAACCTCATCGGCGGCATGGCCATCGGCCTGGCCCAGCTCGGCATGTCCCCCGGCGACGCCGTCTCCACCTACTCGCTGCTGACGGTCGGCGACGGCCTGGTCAGCCAGATCCCGGCCCTGCTGCTCTCGGTCGCCACCGGCCTGGTCGTCACCCGCAGCGCCGCGGAGTCCGACATGGGCTCCGACATCGTCAAGCAGATCACCGGCAACAAGAACGCCCTGCAGATCGCCGGCTTCGGCGCGATGGCCCTGTGCCTGATCCCCGGCCTGCCGAAGATCCCCTTCCTCGTCGTCGGCGGCGTGATGCTGCTGCTGTCCGCCCGGGCCGGTCGCGAGGAGCCGGCAGCGGTCGAGGCCACCGACGAGGTCGCCGAGCTCCCCGCCGCCGACCACCCCGAGCAGCTGGCCGAGGAGATCCAGGTGGACCCGCTGGGCCTGGAGCTGTCCGCGGACATGATCGACCTGGTCGACCAGGCCCACGGCGGCGACCTGCTGCAGCGGGTGAAGGCGCTGCGCCGCAAGATCGCCGGCGACCTCGGCGTGGTCGTGCCGCTCGTGCGCACCCGGGACAACCTCGAGCTGCCCAGCCGCACCTACGCCATCAAGCTCTTCGACATCGAGGTCGCCCGTGGCGAGGCGCCCCCGGGCACCATCCTGGCGATCGGCGACTTCCTCGGCTCGCTTCCCGGCGAGGCCACCAAGGAGCCGGTGTTCGGCCTCGAGGCCAAGTGGATCCCCGCCGAGCTGCGGGCCCAGGCCGAGCTGTCCGGCGCCACCGTCGTGGAGCGCTCCGCGGTCATCACCACCCACCTCTCCCAGGTCGTCACCACCTACGCCGCCCGGCTGCTGGGCCGCGAGGACGTCCGGCTCCTCACCGACGTCGTCAAGCGCACCCACCCCAACGTGGTCGACGAGCTCACCCCGGCGCTGCTGTCGCTCGGCGAGGTGCAGCGGGTGCTGCAGCAGCTGCTCGAGGAGGGCATCGCGATCCGCGACCTGGTCCGGATCTACGAGGCGCTGTCGCTGAAGGCGGCCCAGACCAAGGACGTCGACGCCCTCGTCGACGCCGCGCGCACCGCCCTCGGCCCGGCCGTGGTGGCGCCGTACGTCGCCGGCGGGACCGTGCACGTGCTCAGCTTCGACCCGGTCTTCGAGCAGCGGCTCCTGGAGTCGCTGCGCCACGGCGAGCAGGGCGCCACGCTCGTGCTCGACCCGGTGACCGCGCAGACCGTGATCGGCGGCCTGGCCCAGCACCTCGTCGACGCCTACGTCGCGCAGCTGCAGGAGCCGGGGGCGCTCACCGCGGCGCTCGGCTGGTACCGCGCCATGACCCCGGAGCTGGCGGGTCTGCCGTCGGTCGACGTGCCGACCACCTTCGTCTGGAGCGACGACGACCTCGCCATCGGTCGGGCCGGGGCCGACACGTGCGGCGCGCACGTGAGCGCCGACTACCGGTACGAGGTGCTCGAGGGCGTGACGCACTGGATACCGGAGCAGGCGCCCGACGCGGCCGCGACGGCGATCCTGGACCGTGTCCGGGGCGTCGACCCCGAGGCCCCCCGGCCCATCTAGCCGACGAGCGGCCAGCCGGCGGGGTCGTCGAGGTCGCGGCCGACCCGCCGCGCGTAGGCGTTCCAGTCCTCCGCGCGCTCGGCGTACCACCCGCGCTGGGCGTGCATGAGCTGCTCCAGGTCGAGCGTGCCGACGTCGGCGTGTCTGGCCGCCAGCTCGACCGCCACCTGTCGCGCGGCGACCGCGTCGCACGTGGCGTCGTGCGCACCGTCGAGCGCGACCCCGTAGTAGGCGGCGACGTCGCCGAGGCGACGACGACCCAGCGCGCCACGCTCGATCCCCCAGTCGACGACGTACGGGTCGACGACGAGCAACCGCTCCCAGTCGGGCTCGGCGAGCCCGTGCCGGCGCGCCTCGGCGCGCAACATCGACAGGTCGTAGCAGGCGTTGAACACCACGAGACCCACCCGGCGCTCGGCGAGCGTCGCGAGCCAGTCGAGCACGACCGGCAGCGCCTCCGCCGACGTCGGGGCGTCCTGCAGCATCGCGTCCGTGATGCCGTGGACGGCGGCGGCTGCCTCGGGCACGGGGACGTCCGGCCGGACGAGGCCGGTGATCTCGAAGCCGGGCTCGTCGAGCAGCGCGAAGCTCACCACGCGGTCGTGCAGCGCGTCGGTGCCGGTGGTCTCGAGGTCGAGCGAGGCGAGCGGCAGCCGGTGCCACCCGTCGTGCCCGCCCCGTGCCGGCGGGCGGGGTGCGCAGGCGACGCACCACGTGCGCCAGGCGCCCGGCGTGCCGGTGAGCCGGCCGGCTCCCGCGAGCACGTGGAGGGTGCAGGCGGCGCAGAAGCCCTCGAACCGGTTGGTGCGCACGGCCCGACGCTAGGCGGCGGGACGGACAACTCCGGGGAGGCTCACCGGCCGTCGGGCTCCAGCGCGTCGACCACGAACGCCCGGGCCGACGTCGCCCGAGGTGCCTGGCAGGTGAGCACGGCGGCCTCGCGCTGCACCGCGCGCACGTCGGCGACCACCCGTGGCGGGAGGATGCCGTCGCACGACAGGCGCACCCGCCAGCGGTCGTCGGCCAGCGCGGTCACCTCGACGCACTGCACGTCGCGCGGGCCCCCCGGCCCCCACCGCTCGTGCACCGCCACCGCGGCCGCCTGCGCCACGGGCGGCATCGCGCTGCTGCCGCGCAGCGCCCAGGGGGTCACGCGCCCGGCGAGGTGCTCGGCGACGACGTCGAGCGACGTGTCGTCGTCGAGCCCGCCGTAGTAGGTCGTGTCGGGCACCACCACGACGTTCGCCGCGAACCGGTCGCCACCCACGTGGCTGCACTCCCACACCGCGTCGCCGAACCGCTCGGCGAGCGCGGCGGCCACCGGACGACCGCGCACGGCGCAGCAGGTGTCGTGGCGTCCGTGCGCGCACACCAGCACGGCCGGCTCGTCGGTCCAGCCGTCGTGGTCGGCGGGCTCGCGCAGCACGGGGCACGAGTCGAGCAGGTCCGCCGGCTCGGTCCAGGTGCCCCAGCGCAGCCGGCCGGCGGGGACGTCGACGACGGCCCACGCGCGGGGACCGTCGGCGTCGCTGCGGCGCCCCGGTCGGCGGATCAGGACGGTCCGACCGCCCGCCTCGCGGGTGGCCTCGACGAGCCGGGCCACGACGTCGGGGTCCAGCCCCTCGGACTCGAGCGCGTGGAACGGCCACGGGCCCTGGTGCTCGACGAGCAGCAGCCGCTGCACGTGCAGCGCCGTGCCCGGGAGGGGGTCGGCGCGCACGCGGGCGCGCGCGGCGCAGAGGTCGTCGAGGTCGGCCACGGGCGGCTCAGGCCGCCACGAGCACGCCCGCGGCGACGAGCCGGCGCGCGGTCTCGTGCCCGAGACGGGCGACGGTGACCACCTGGCCGTCGAGCAGCCCGTGGAGCACGTCGGCCTCGAGGTCGGCGACGTCGACGTCGACCCCCCGGCCGCGCAGGTGCCCGTCCGCGACGTGCGCCGCCAGGCTGCCGCGCAGCACGAGCGCGGTGTCGTCGGTGAGCCCCTGGGCCAGGCGCAGCTGCGCCAGCGGACCCACGGGTGCGGCGCGGCCCGACGTGCCGTCGCGCCCCCCGAGCGCGGCGGCGAGCGTGTCGGTGGGCACGGCGCGGACGGCGGCCAGCAGCCGGTCGCGCACCAGCTCGGCGTGGGCGTGGAGGTCGTCGGGGTCGGCGACGTCGACGCCCAGGGGCAGCGACGTGCGGACGTCGGGGTCGTCGGCGACCGCAGCCAGGGCCGCGGCCACGACCTCCTCGGCGAGGTGGTGGCGGTTCCAGGTGTGGACGCCGAACGTCAGGTGCGTGCTGACGTCGCCGAGCGCCGTCGCGGCGTGGAGGGTGCCGCGCGGGAGGTACAGGACGTCGCCGGGCTCGAGCACCTCGTCGATGAGGCACTCGCGCTCCGCCTCGGCGCGCACGGCCTCGCGACGGTCGGTCCAGGGCTGGTCGCGCAAGGGCGCCTCGTGGACGGGGGCGTGGATGCGCCAGCGCTTGGCGCCGGAGATCTGCAGGACGAACACGTCGTGCACGTCGTAGTGGTCGTCGAAGCCGCGCGACTGCGGCGGCGTGACGTAGGCGTTGACCTGGACGGGGTGGCCGAGGTCGGCGACGAGCTGCTGGGCGAACGCCACGACCGGGGGCCAGGTGCGGTGCAGGGCCTGCAGCACGAGCGTGGCGCCGTCGGCGAACAGTGCCGTGAGGCGGGTGTCGTCGACCTGGTCGGCGATGCCGGCACCCACGCCGCCGCCGGACGTGAAGGCGCGGGTGGGCAGGGTGCTGCCGTCCTTCGCGACCCGCAGGAACGGGGTACGCAGGCCGTGGGTGGAGACGAGGTCGTCGACCGCGGTCTCGCCGAAGAGGTCGTCGAAGGCGCCGGGCAGGTCGGCCGCGCGGGTGAGCAGCGGCGCCCGACCCCACGTGTCGGCGGCGAAGCCGACGGGGTCGACGACCAGCCGACGCAGGGCCGGACGACCGGGGGCGACGTCAGGTGACGTCGTCCCGGTCGGCCCGCCCTGCTCGGTGGTGGTCACGACTCAGTGCGCCGAGCCGTCGGCGCCACCGTCGGCGCCACCGTCCTGCACGCCCGGCGTGCCCTCGGCGCCACCGTCAGCGGGGCCCTCGGCGCCACCGTCAGCGCCGCCGTCCTGGACACCCGGGGTGCCCTCGGCGCCACCGTCAGCGGGTCCTTCAAGGTTCTGCTCGCTCATGAGGTTCCTCCTCGAGTCGGGTACGCGGCGGGTGCCGCGAGACCCAGCCTGGCACCGTGCGCGGACGTCGCAACTCGGCGTCAGGCGCCCGTCCCGGGACGCTCGTCGCGCTCGTGCAGCTGACCCTTGAGGTCGCGCACCTGGCGCCTGCGACGGTGGGCCAGCGCGCCCGTGACGGTGAGGATGACGACGAGTGCGACGGCTCCCACCGCACCGATCGCGCTGGCCACGCGGAAGCCCGGCGCGTCGACGTCGAGGATCCGCTCGCCGGCGTGCGCGGCACTGCCGGCTCCGACGACGATCGACAGCGTGAACCAGTTGGGGGCGGCCAGCACGACGGCCACGAGGAGCAGGATCCCGCGCCAGGTCCAGTTGAAGAACCGCCGGCGCAGCTGCACGACGACGAGCAGCGGCACGATGGTGAACACGAACCCGTAGAAGAGCCCCCACAGGACGCCGCTCGTGATGTCGCCGTTGACCTGGTCGGCCACGCGCTGCGCCCACCAGCGCGGGAAGAACGCCCCCGCCACGAGGGCCAGCAGGTAGACCACGGCCACGCCCACCAGCACGGCCGCGAGGCGCTTGACCCATCGCTTGGGGTCGACCTCGGAGGGCACGTAGCGTCGTTCGTCCTTGCCGTGGCTGCGGTCGACGTCGTGGTCGTCGCGGGCCGGTCGCTGCACCTGGTCGTCGCTCATGGACCCATCGTCGCGCGGCCGGCGGCCGTGCACCAGTCCAACGGCGACGGCGTCGTCGCAGGTCAGGAGGCTGCTGCCAGCGCCGCCCAGTCGGCCTTCGACCAGCGACCCGTGACCGGGCGACCGAGCGCCTGCTGCCGCGCCTTGACGGCGGCGACGGTCCGCGGCCCGAGGTAGCCGTTGCGGTCGGCGCGCGGCACCGCGAGCGCGACCTGCAGCACCAGCACGGACTTGCCCGTCGCCCACGGACCGAGGGTGGTCGGGTAGTTCTTCGCGCCGTAGCGCGCCGCCTCGCTCGACGTCATCGAGCCGGCAGCGTCCCAGGTCGTGCTGGCCGGGACGAGCGAGGACCACGTCGGCTGGTCGAGGGTCGCCGTGGGCGGCAGGTCGTGCGCCTTCTGGTAGCGCGCGAGCGCGGACCGCGTGGTGGTGTCGAGCGTGCCGGTGACCTTGACGCCCAGCGCGGTCTGCGCCGAACGCACGGTCGACGCGCGCGAGCCGAGCTCCTCGGTGCTGCGCGACGTCTTGCGCACGAGCGCCGTGAGCGCGGGGCAGGGACTCGTGCGCGCCTGGCCGTTCACGACGCCGGGCTGGCCGCTGTACCGGGCGCACGGGCCGTAGTCGACCGGCTGGACCTTGCCCGTCCAGAAGCTGGTGGTGCCCCGGGCGCCGTTCCAGCTGAACGAGACGTGCACGTGGTCGCGGTGGCCGGAGCTGGGTCGCCAGCCCTCTTTGGCCCGGTAGATCGCCCAGATCTTCTCGTTGTAGATGACGTACATGACGCCCAGCCGTCGGGCGTTCGTGCCGCCGTCCTTCGTGAGCCAGGCCAGGAAGTCCGCCGCCGCGGCGCGCTCGGACGGCTTCGTGACGTCGACCATCCAGTCCCACGCGCGGCCGTCGGCGTGCTCGGAGACCCCCTCGGTGCAGCTGCGGGCCGTGTTCCCCGCGCCGCCGACGCCGTAGGTGCGCATGACCAGGTCACGCGTCAGCGCGACGCCGCGTGGCGTGCCGGGCTGGCAGGCCACCTGCGGCACGTACGCCGAGGCCGGGTCGACGTCCTTCGGCAGCGTCACGGGCGCCTTGAGCCCCTTCGGCTTCGACGGGAACGCCACCGGGGTCGACGATGCCGCCGTCGACGTGGTGCCGCTGATGACGGTGAGCGTGGTCGCGCACAACAGTGCGGCGACACACGCGAGCCCGAGCCTGCGCATGATGATCTCCCTCGACCCGTCGGGCTTCCCCACCCGGCGGGACCACCATCCTGCGTCCCACACGTCACTCCTGCCACGAGAACGCCAGAACTACAGGACTGTTCTTCAGCCGCCGCAGGAGCAGCCGGCGAGCGCAGCCGCGACGTCGTCGATCGCGGCCTGCGTGACGAAGGGGTTCACGTCGTCGGTGTCGTCGGTCATGACGGCGAAGACGAGGGGCGTGCCGTCGCGGTCGGTGACGTAGCCGGCGAGGGAGTGCACGCCGGTCAGCGTGCCGGTCTTCGCCCGGACCAGGCCGCGACCGGCGGAGTCGGTGCCGAACCGGTTCGCGAGCGTGCCGGTGAACCCGCCGACCGGGAGGTCGGCCAGCAGCGGCGCGGTGGCCGCCCGCGCCGAGGCCGCGCGCAGCACGCCTGCCAGGGTCGCCGGCGCGATCCTGTTGGCGCGCGACAGCCCGCTGCCGTCGCGCAGCCGCAGGCCCGGGACCGGGACGTCGTTCTCGCGCAGCGTGGCCACGACGGCGCGGGTCCCGTCGGCCACGCTGCCCGCGCCGCCGGCGGCGATGCCCACGTGCCGCAGCAGCACCTCGGCGGCCTCGTTGTCGCTGCGCACGAGCATCGCGTCGACGACCTGCGCGACCGTGGCGCTGCGCACCACGGCCAGGGGCTGGGCGCTCGAGCCGGGGTCGGCGCGGGTCGCGTCGCCGCGCACCCGGATGCCGGCGTCGCGCAGGTAGCCGGCGAAGCGCGCCGTGGCGTCCTGCGCGGGGGTGGTGCTGCGCACGCCGTCACGCTCCCCCTGGTCGGCCCACAGGGCACTGACGGGCGTGACCACCTGGTCGGCGACGTAGGACGACTCCCACGTCGGGTTGACGGCGGGCCCCGTGAACAGGCCGGCGTCGTAGCCGATCCGCACGGTCGTGCGGCCGGCGGCCCGCAGCGCGTCGGCGGTGCGTCCCGCGAGGGTGCGCAGGTCGGCGCGGTCGACGCGCGTGGGTCGGCTCGGCCTGGTCGAGGCGAGGTAGGGGTCGCCGCCACCGACCAGCACCACCTGCTCGCCGTCCAGCACGGTCGACGTCGAGAATCGCGCGGTCGGGTCGAGCCTGGACAACGTGGCGTACGCCGTGAGCAGCTTCGTCGTCGACGCGGGCACGAACGTCGCCGACGCGTCGCGGTCGAGCAGCGACGTGCCGTCGAGCGCCAAGACGCTCACGCCGACGCGCCCGCCGAGGTCGGGGTCGTCGAGCAGGCCCCCCACGGCGGCGCGCACGGCGTCGGGGTCGGGACGTCGGGTGACGACGGGGTCGGGGGCGGTGCGCTCGGGCACCGTGTCGAGGGTGAGCCCGGCCGGGGTCGCGACGGCCTCGGGACCGCAGGCACCGCCGCACACGAGCGGGTTGAGCCGCCCCGTGGTCCATCCGAACGCGACGGCGGCGACGAGCGCGCCGACGAGCACGAGGGTGCCCAGCAGCCACGGCAGCCCGACCCTGCCTCGGTCACGTCGCGTCACATGGGCCAGACTATGCACCCAGAGCGCAGGCCCGGTGGTCCGTCCGGCCCCGGCGACACCTCGCTCGGACGATCAGCAACCCACGAGAGGCCCGGCCCGTGATCTTCGATGTGACCGTGGAAATCCCCAAGGGGGAGCGCAACAAGTACGAGGTCGACCACAAGGACCACCGGATCCGCCTCGACCGCACGCTCTTCACCGCGACGCAGTACCCGGCCGACTACGGCTTCATCGACGACACCCTGGGCCTGGACGGCGACCCGCTCGACGCGCTCGTGCTGCTGCCGTCGCCCACCTTCCCCGGCTGCGTGATCACGTGCCGCGCGATCGGCATGTTCCGGATGACCGACGAGGCGGGTGGCGACGACAAGGTCCTGTGCGTCCCCGCGACCGACCCGCGCCAGGAGCACCTGCGCGACATCCACCACGTGGCCGAGTTCGACCGCCTGGAGATCCAGCACTTCTTCACGGTCTACAAGGACCTCGAGCCGGGCAAGTCCGTCGAGGGCTCCAACTGGACCGGCCGCGTCGAGGCCGAGGCCGAGATCGAGCGCAGCTTCCAGCGCTTCAAGGACAACGGCGGCTACTGATCACCGAACCCGAGGGCGCTCCGCGCCCGAGCGGTTCGGGGATGTGGAGCCGTCGCAGCAGGGGCGTAGCCGCGACGGACGAGTGGTGCACCGGCGAAGCCGGTCCCGCTGGAGCCGCCGCACGAGGGGCGTAGCCGCGGCGGAGATCGAGACCTGGTGAGAATTCAGTCCCGAGCACGTCGACGCAGCCACGCTGAGCCCTTGCCGGGTGGTCTCGATACGTCAGGACGAGCTCGCTGGCGCTCGCCGTCCTGACGACTCGACCAGCGGAAACCTGGCGCGCGTCCAGACCCAGCCTGACCTCAGGCTGAGGTCGAGCTGCGCAGCAGCGCGCGCATCGTCTCGGCGAAGACGTCGACGTCGAGCTCGGGGTCGAGCGAGCGCATGGCGCCCAGGCCGATGCCGAGGCTGAGGAGCGCGACGGCGGCCTTGTGGGCGCCGAAGTCGAGGCGGAGGCCGGCGTCGGCGAGGACGCGGTCGATCAGGTCGGCGCTGGCCGCGACGAGCATCCGGTGACGCTTCACGAGCTCGCCGGCGACCCAGGGGCTCTGGCGCGCGACGGCCGCGAACTCCACCTCGAGCGCCGTCCAGCGCGGCTTGCCGAGCTTCTCGCGCACCCAGGCGGCGAAGGCGTCGATCCGTCCGTCGAGGTCGGTGTCGGCGGTGAACGCGGCGACGACGCCCTCGACCTGCTCCTCGTGGATGGTGTCGAGCACGGCCATGCAGAGCTCCTCCTTGCCGGAGAAGTTGGAGTACACGGCGCCCTTGGAGAATCCGGCCGCGACGGCGACCTTGTCGAGCGAGGTACCGGCGTAGCCGTCGGCGAGGAAGAGCTCGCGCGCGACCTCGACGAGCCGTTCACGGGTCTGGGCCTGGCGTTCCGCGCGCGTGGTGCCGCGCTCGCTGTCGACGCTCACCGCTGCCTCCCTGTGACGTGGTCCGCGACACTGGTCACGGAACTCGGATACCGATAGTATCCGAAACATGATCACCACCGACACCCTGGTCATCGGTACCGGTTTCAGCGGCATGGGCATGGCGATGAAGCTGCGCGAGGCGGGGCGCAACGACTTCGTCGTCATCGAGAAGGCCGACGACGTCGGCGGCACCTGGCGCGACAACACCTACCCCGGAGCCGAGTGCGACATCCAGTCCCACATGTACTCCTTCTCCTACGAGCTGAACAAGGACTGGAGCCGCGAGTACTCCGGCCAGCAGGAGATCTGGGAGTACATGCGCTCGGTGGCGCGCAAGCACGACCTCTACGACGTCATCCACTTCGGGACCGAGGTCACCGGCGCCGTGTGGGACGAGGACCGGCTGCGGTGGACGGTCAGCACGAGCAAGGAGACCTACGACGCCCGCGTCGTCGTGTCCGGCATCGGCGGCCTGCACATCCCGAACATCCCCGACCTGCCCGGGGCCGAGAGCTTCAGCGGCCCGCGCTTCCACTCCGCGCAGTGGCAGCACGACGTCGACCTCACCGGCAAGAAGGTCGCAGTCGTCGGAACCGGCGCGAGTGCCATCCAGTTCATCCCGCAGATCGTCGGCGACGTCGCGCAGCTCGACGTCTACCAGCGCACCGCGCCGTGGGTCGTGCCGAAGCACAACCACGACATCGAGGGCCGCAAGGGCGCCTTCATCAAGAGGCTCCCCGGCGGGACCCGCGCGTACCGCAACGCCATGTACTGGCTGAACGAGGCGCAGCAGCTGGCGTTCACCGGCCCGCTCCAGAACGTCTCCAAGGTCATGGAGAACAAGGTCTCCGACTACATCCGCCGCACCGTGAAGGACCCGGAGGTCGCGGAGAAGCTGATCCCCGACTACCGCCTGGGCTGCAAGCGCATCCTCAAGACCGACAACTACGTCCCGGTCTACAACCGCGACAACGTCGAGCTCGTCACCGACGGCATCGAGGAGATCACCGCCGACGGCATCCGCGCCAAGGACGGCACGTTCCGCGAGGCCGACGTCATCATCTACGGCACGGGCTTCCACGTGACCGACGCGTTCGAGTGGGTGCACGTGACCGGCAAGGGTGGCCGCGACCTGTCGAAGACGTTCAAGGAGAAGGGCATCGAGACCTACCTGGGCATCTCGGTCACCGACTTCCCGAACTTCTTCTTCCTGCTGGGCCCGAACACGGCGCTCGGCCACAACTCGGTCGTGTTCATGATCGAGCAGCAGACGAAGTGGATCATCGCGATGCTCGATGAGATGGACGAGCGTGGCGCGCAGGCCGTCGAGCCGACGTCGCAGGCGCAGCGCGAGTTCAACGACGCCCTGCAGGAGAAGGTCAGCAAGGGCGTGTGGAGCCAGGGCGGCTGCACCAGCTGGTACCTCGACAGCCAGGGCAAGAACCGCACGATCTGGCCCGGCTTCACGTTCCGCTACTGGTGGGCGACGCGCAAGGTCGAGGCGCAGGACTTCGCGTGGGAGAAGGCGGCCTGACGTGACGGGCCCGGGCCAGGTCGGCGGCGTCGGGGACGAGCACGGCTACGACGTGCCGCCGGGCCCGCGGGGGAACCCGCTGCTCATGACCATGCGCTTCATGCGGAAGCGGGGTCCGCTCGTCCGCGACGCGCACGCCCGGTACGGGGACACGTTCTCCGTGCAGATCCTGCCGGGGCCACGGACGATCGTCGTCCACGCCGACCCGGCCGACGTGAAGGAGATCTTCGCGGCCGACCCGTCGCAGTTCCACGCGGGCGAGGGCAACGCGATCCTGCGTCCGGTCATGGGCGACCACTCGCTGCTGCTCACGGACGACGCGGAGCACCAGCGCGGACGCAAGCTGCTGATGCCGGCGTTCACGGGTCCGGCGATGCGCAGCTACCGGCCGCTCGTGGAGGGCCTGGCGAAGGAGGCCGTCCAGGGCTGGCACGACGGCCAGCGGCTCGTGACGCTCGACGCGATGAACGCGCTGACGCTCGAGGTCATCCTGCAGGTGGTCTTCGGCGTCACCGACGAGGAGCGGCTGGCGGTGCTGCGCCCGAAGGTCACGCGCATCGTCGACATCGACGCCGGCATCCTGCTGTCGTGGATCTTCCCACGGCTGCGGAAGGTGCCGCCATGGCGCGGGTTCTTCACGAACCTGCGCGAGGTCGACGCGCTGCTGTACGCGGAGATCGCCGAGCGTCGGGCCGAGCACGCGCGCGACGGGCTGGAGGGTCGCGACGACGTGCTGTCGCGGCTGCTGCGCGCGGGGGGCGGCGACGGCGAGGAGCCGTTGTCGGACCAGGAGCTGCGCGACCAGCTGGTCACGCTGCTGCTGGCCGGGCACGAGACGACCGCCTCGGCGCTGTCGTGGACGCTGCACGAGCTCGGCCAGCACCCTGACCTGTTGACGCGGGCCACCACGGCTGCCGACCAGGGCGACGAGGTGTTCCTCGAGGCGTGCCTCAAGGAGGCCATGCGGCTGCACCCGATCATCGACTTCGTGGCGCGGTCGTTGCAGAGCGACCAGGTGGTCGCGGGGCGTCGCCTGCCGCGCGGCACGACGGTGGCGCCGTCGATCATGCTGTCGCACAGCCGCGAGTCGTCGTTCGCCGACGCGCACCTGTTCCGGCCCGACCGGTTCCTCGACGGCGAGGTGTCGGCGGGCACGTGGATCCCGTTCGGCGGGGGCGTGCGGCGCTGCATCGGCGCGGCCTTCTCACTGATGGAGGGCACGGTCGTCCTGCGCGAGGTGCTGCAGCGCTTCGCGGTGCACACCGAGCAGCCCACCGGCCCGCGCCTGCGCAACATCACGAACGTCCCCGACGACAAGGCCCCCGTGATCCTGCGTGCCCGCTGATTCCCATGAGGTCATGGGAATCAGCAGCCCACCATGGTTCTCCCCCACTCACCTGCGGACGCTTCCCAGGGTGGGCGAGGGATTCCCGTGGTGAGTGCCGGGGCCCGGCAGCGGACACCCCACCGATCTTGACTAAGCGCTTGCTTAGTCACGGGTGGCGGCCCTAGGGTCGGGCCATGCGTGCCGTGCAGATCACGACGCTCGACGGGCCCTCGGCCGTCGAGGTCACCGAGCTCCCCGACCCGACGCCCGCGGAGGGCCAGGTGCTCGTACGGGTACGGGCCGCCGGCGTCTCCTTCCCGGAGGTGCTGCAGACCCGCGGGCTGTACCAGCTCAAGCCCGAGCTGCCGTTCGTCCCCGGCTCGGAGGTCGCGGGCGAGGTCGTGTCGGCGCCGGAGGGCTCGGGCTTCGCGCCGGGCGACCGCGTGGCCGGGTTCTGCATGCTCGGCGGGTTCGCGGAGTACGCCGTCACCCAGCCCGACATGACGTTCCCGCTGCCGGACTCCGTCTCCTTCGAGCAGGGCGCCTCGGTGCCGCTGAACTACCTCACCGCCTACTTCGCGCTCGTCGAGCGCGGCCGGCTCGCGGAGGGTGAGCGCGTGCTCGTCCACGGCGCGGCAGGCGGCGTCGGCACCGCGTCGATCCAGGTCGCCAAGGCCTTCGGCGCGGGTCACGTCGTCGCCGTCACGTCGACCGCCGAGAAGGGTGCCGTCGCGATCGACGCGGGCGCCGACGAGTTCGTGCTCGCCGACGGCTTCCTCGACGCGGTGAAGGCGTCGGGCAAGGTCGACCTCGTCGTCGACCCCGTCGGCGGCGACCGGTTCACCGACTCCCTGCGCAGCCTGCGCGAGGACGGCCGCCTGCTGGTCGTCGGCTTCACCGCGGGCGACATCCCCGAGGTCAAGGTGAACCGGCTGCTGCTCAACAACCTCAGCGTCGTCGGCGTCGGCTGGGGTGCCTACGCGCTCGCCCGCCCCGGGCACGTGGCACAGGAGTGGGCCGCGATCGCCCCGCACCTGGCCTCAGGTGCGCTGACGCCGCCGATCGGCGCCACGTTCGGCCTCGACGACGCCGCGCAGGCGCTCGCCGAGATCGACGAGCGTCGCGCGACCGGCAAGGTCCTGCTCGTCCCGTGACCCCCACCGTGCGGCGGCGCTGGTTCGCGCTGCTCACCCCGGCGCAGACCACGGGCGTCGTGCTCGAGGGGCTCGACGTCGTCGGCGGTCCGGTCGTGCCGCTCGAGCAGGCGACGTACGCCGACGCCGACGCGGCGCGGGCGGCGTTCGACCACCCCGACCCGGAGCCCGGAGCGGGTCGGTTCGTCGACTTCCTGGTGCTGCCCGAGCTGCCCGGCGTCGAGGTCGTCGACGGCGTGCTCCGCGAGACGCGGGCGCCGTCGGGGGCCGAGCTGTGGCGCCTCGAGGCCGACGGTCGACGTCGCGTCATCTCCTTCTACGACACCCCCGCCTACGGCTGGCGCAACGGTCGCGGCCCGGTGCGCCCGGCGCCCCACGTCGGCCTCCGCGCCCGGTACCTCTTGCCCGGCGGGGGTGCCGCCGACTACGTGGCCGCGTTCGAGGACGGGGTGGACGGTGTGCACCTCGTCGCGGTGACCGCTCCCGGGGAGGACCCGCCCGAGGGGTTCACGTGGACCAAGGTCGGCGTCTCCCGCCGCACCGTCCCCCTCGCCGACGTCGAGCTGTACGACGCGGCCACCGGCCACCCCTTCACACCGTGACCGTTTGCGTGGGGCCCCACGCAAACACGCTCCCCCCACCGCAAACATGCGTCGCTATCGCACGTTTACGTGGGGCCCCACGTAAACGTGCGCGGCGCGGGGGTCAGGTGGGGCGGGGGAGGAAGGCGAGCTGGGCGGTCTTGTGGCCCAGGTCGACGACGGGGCCGCGCTCGAAGCCCTCGCGCAGGAAGCGCGACACGGAGCGCTCGTTGCGGACGTCGGGCTCGACCACGAGCCGACGGACGGCGGGGTCGGCCATCAGCACATGTCGTACGTAGGCGACCAGCGAGCCCGTGAAGCCCGGCCTTGGCTCGCCGGGGCCGACGAAGAGGTGCACACCGAGGTCCCCCTCCTGCACCGCGTACGCCTCCCCCACCGGGTCGTGCTGCGGCTCGTAGGTCTGGAAGATCGCGACCGGCACCGCATCGTGAGGCGCCGCGGCCACCTCGTGGACGAGGTACGCGTGGTGCGTCGACAGGGAGTCGAGGTAGGCGTACACCTCCCCGACCTCCTCGCGCGTGTGGTCGGTCATCCCCCAGAACTCGGCGCGCTCCTGCGTCACCCAGCCGTGGACCAGGTCGAGGTCGGCCACCGGGTCGAGCGGGCGGTGCGTGAACGTCATGCGAGGTCCTCTTCCAGGGGCGACGTCGAGCCCGCCGCCCACACGTCCGTCTCGTCGGGCAGGGTCCAGCGGCTGCGCGACCGGTCGCCGAGGCTCCACACCAGTCGCGCGACCGGGCCGCGCCACACCCGGTCGTCCAGGCCGGGCAGCGACGACGTCGACAGCACGCAGCCGTCGTCGCCGCCGAGCCGCAGCACCTCGCCGTCGGGGGTCGTGAAGGTGTGCACGTCGCCCCAGGGCCCCACGTCGCCCGCCGACGGCGCGACCTCGCGCAGCGCGGCGAGCAGCGTGCAGTCGAGGTCGAACGACGTGAGCAGCGGTGACGCCGCCGTCGGGTCCTCGAGCCAGCGGTCGAGCGCGAGCGCCACGCGCGGCTCGGGGCGCAGCCAGGGCGCGAACAGCTCCTCGGGGCCCGTCCACGGGTCGTCGGACGGCTCGTGCAGCGGGGCGAGCGCGGGGTGCGCGACCAGACGTCGGACGACGGCGGACCGCAGCAGCGCGAACAGGGCGGCGTCGCTCGACGCGGCGTCCATGTGCCCGTCCCAGGCAAGGAGCCGGTCACGCACCTGGCGCACCTCGGCCGGCTCCGACGACATCGCCAGCTCCCCCAGCCTGCGCTGCCAGTGCGCGGCCGGCAGCAGGAGCGTGTCGGCGTGCAGCGCCGCGCCGGTCTCGACATCGAGCGTCGGCGACGACGCGAGCAGCTGGTGCAGGCGACGGCCGCGGTGCGGGGGCGCGAGCTCGTCGGCCAGCGCGGCGCTGTGCCCGCCCTGCCGGTGGTTGGCGACCACGGCGTGCTCGGTCGGCCCCACCCGTCGGCGGTGCGGCACGACCCAGCCCGACCACTCGCCCGACGTCTCGCGCCACGGCACCCGGCCGGCGACCCGGTGCAGCACGGCACCGTCGACGTCGGCCACGAGCACGTCGTTGACCGGCTCGACCCAGTGGTCGAGGGCGGCGTCGACGTCGGCGGTGGTGCGGGCGCGCAGCAGCGGCACGAAGGCCGCGAACCCGAGGTCGTCCAGCAGCCACGGCACGCTGCGCACCGCCACGCCGGAGCCGTCCGGACGTTCGAGGACGATCGGGCCGTCGGCCGTCACCGACACGCCCTCGACGACGTCGCGCGGCGTGTCGGCCTCGACGTCGACGAGCCGCTGGGTGTCGGCCATCGCGTTGGTGATGGCCCACGCGACCGTGCCGGTGTGCCCGAAGTGCTGCACCCCCGGCACGCCCGGGAACGTCAGCCCGACGACGTCGACGTCGGCGTCGCCGGCCACGAGGTGGACCCGCTGGTAGACGCTGGGCACCGTGACGATGCGGTGCGGGTCGGCGCCGATGAGCGGCGCACCGTCGGTCGACCTGCGGCCTCCCACGACCCAGGCGTTGCTGCCCGAGAGGGCCGGCACCTCCTGCGCGAGCGCGCGCGCCGCGTCGGAGCCGAGCACGCGCGCGGCGTGACGCCGCCACAGGTGGTGGCCGAGGGAGCCGAAGAGCGCGTGGTGGACGGCGAAGACGCCGAGCGACGTCCAGTCCTGCCAGTCCTCGATCCCCGCGGCCCGCACCCCCGCCGCGTAGGCGTCGACGAAGCCGCGCGTCTCGTCGTCGAGCCGCTCGTGCGCGCGTCGCGCGGTGCGCACGAGCAGCGACCGGCTCCAGAACTCGTCCCAGACGGTGCCCGTGACGGCCTGCACGTGGGCGAGGTCCTCCAGCAGACGGTCCTCGGCGACCTCGACGGTCCGGCGACCCTGCTCGAAGGCGAGCGCCTCGAGCGAGGCGGCCCGCACGGTGAGCACGCTCATGCCCGCCCCCTCGCGTCCCGCGCCCGGGAGGGCCCCCGGCGTGTCCCGCCCGAGAGATGCGCCGGGAGCCCACCCGGGTGCGGGACGGCGGTCATCGGCCGTGCAGGGGGTTGGCGAGCCGGCCGACCAGCTGCAGCGACGTCGCCTGGTCCGCGAGGTCGACCATCTCCAGCGTGTTGCGCAGCTGCAGCCGGTTCAGGCAGGAGTGCTCGAAGTCCGGGGCGAGCAGGTCGTACCGCGCGTGCTGGTCGGCCAGCTCCGGGTGGTCGGCCTGCAGGTCGCGCAGGCACTCCGCGGCCACCGTCCAGAAGTCGGCGCCCGGGAGCACACCGTCGTCGGCGAGGATCGCGGCGAGGAACCGCAGGAACCCGTCGAGCACGTCGGTGAGCACCGCGAGCGACTGCTGACCCTCCGGCACGGTGGCCCGGATGCGGCGCACCGCCTCGGGGAGCTCGTGCTCGGGGTGCGCCTCGGGGCCGTCGCCGACGAGCAGCGCGACCTCCTCGCCGACGTCCTTCATGTACGCGCGCACGGGCACGTGGTCGCGCAGCACCAGGATGAGGTTCTCCCCGTGCGGCATGAAGGCCAGGTCGTGCGCCCACAGGCAGTGCGCGACCGGACGCAGGTAGACGTCGAGGTAGCGCCGCACCCAGTCGGCCGGGTCGAGGCCCGACGCGCGCACCGTCGCCGCGACCAGGCTGCGACCGTCGCGGTCGCGGTGCAGCAGCGACGCCATCGTCGCGGCGCGCTCGCCCGCCACGAGGGTGGGGGTCTCGCGCCACAGGGCGGCGAACATCTTCTGGTACGGACCCCGCCGCACGCCGGCGACCTGCTGGTAGACGCCACCGGTGTAGCCCACGGCGGCGCGCTCGCGCAGCACCTCGAAGCCGCAGCGACGCAGCTCGGCGTCGTCGGCGACGAGCCGGTGCACCCAGTCGTTGATGGCCGGGGTGCCGCGCATGTAGTGCGGCGACAGCCCCCGCATGAAGCCCATGTTCTGCACCGACAGGGCGGTCTTGACGTACAGGCGCGACGGGTCGGAGACGTTGAGGAACGTGCGCACCGACTGCTGCGCGCGGTAGGCGTCGCGGCCTGGGCCGAGCGGCACGACGTCACGACGCGCCACGTCGGCGGCGAACGTGATGGCCAGCTTGTTGGTCCACTGCCACGGGTGGGCCGGCACGAGCAGGTAGTCGCGGGGGGTGCACCTCGCTGCCGGTCTCCGGCGCGTAGGCACGGTAGTCGTCGAGGCCGTAGCCGATGCGGCCGTTCGTGGCGATGAACGCCGGGTGGCCCTCGTGCATGGCCGCCTCGGTCGTGGCCAGATCGGCGTCGAGGAGGTCCTCGGCGCTGTGGTCGTGGTGCACGTCGGACCAGCACGCCGCGGCGAGGGTCGCGCTGAGCTCCTCCAGGTACACGGCGACCAGGTGGTCGGGGATGCCGAGCTCCTCGTGCAGCTCGGCCACCAGCTCGAGCACGTCGACGGGACGCGTCACGTCCTGCTCGACGTCGGCGCGCAGCAGCGACGCCGGGTCGACCGACCAGTGCTCGGGCTCGTGCACGTGCGCGTGGAAGCGCCAGACGGACGCGACCGTCCGCACCTCCCACCAGCCGGCGGCGTCGGGCACGGGCGTCGGCGACAGCAGACGCTCGTGCGTCAGCTCGCCGATGGCCTTGGCGGTGAGCCGCCGCTGCGCGCGCTCCAGCGTGACCGGCTCCAGGTGGTCGGCGGCGTCGAACGCCTCCTGCGACGTCGCGTGCAGGTCGACGACGGTGCTCATCGGGCCACCACCGCCGCACCGAGCTCGCTGCGCTCCCACTGCTCGCGCGTGCAGGTGCTGAGCAGGGCCCGCTTGTCGGGCAGCTGCACCTCCCCCTCGACAACGAACCCGGCCCGCGCGTTCAGCGCGTGGATGGCCGTGTTGGCGGCATCGGGCTCGACCACGACCCGCGCCGTCGGCTCGTCGGCGTGGCCGAGCAGCGCGAAGCAGTGCCGCATGACCGCGGCGAAGACCTCGGCCGTGAAGCCGTGCACCGGCGTGTCCGTGGGGGCCACCAGCACGTGCATCCCGAGGTCGCCGGGTCGCACGTCCAGCACCGCGCTCAGCGCGGAGCGGGCGGGGTCGTAGGTCTCCGCGAGGAACGCTGGACTGTTCGCCGCCCACGGCCCGGCACCCCCGGTGCTGTTCGCCGCCCACGGCCCGGCACCCCCGGTGCCGTTCGCCGCCCACGGCCCGGCACCCCCGCCGGGGCCGTCGCCGACCCGACCCAGCCACGCGTCGTGGTGCGGGCTGGCGACGATGTCGGCGTACTCGCGGCGCACGTCGTCGACGCTCGCGCCCTGCATCATCCAGAACCGCGACCGCGGGTGCGTGACCCACGCGTGCAGCAGGTCGACGTCGCGCTCGACGTCGAGCGGCTCGAGCTCGATCCTCATCGGTCCACCCCCGTCAGGCTGCGGATCCCGTCGGCGCGGGCTCCGCCGTCGCGGTCGGACGTCGGCGCCCCGAACGTCTGGAACGCGATCCGCTCCTCGACGGCGTACACCTCGCGTCCGGCCATGGCGTTGACGATGATCGACGAGCGGAACGCGCCCATGCCGAGGTCGGGCGCGACGAAGCCGTGCGTGTGCTCCTCGGCGTTCTGCACGAACACGCGGTGCTCGGCGTCGATCGTGTAGTCGGCGGCGACGGCGTAGCGGCCACGCTCGTCCCAGTGCAGCCCCTCGCGCAGCGGCTCCACGAGGTCGGGCAGCTGCGCCCGGTAGCCGGTGGCGAGCACGAGCGACGCCGTGTCCAGCGTGAACGCCTGGTCCGTCTCGTCGTGGCGCAGCTCCAGGGAGAAGCGTCCCGCCCCCTCGTCCCAGCGGGAGGCGGTCAGCGTCGTGCCGGCCAGCAGGTCCGTGGGCACCGGACCGTCGAGGCCCAGGCGGTAGAGCGTGTCGTAGATGTCGTCCACGAGGTCGCCGCTGATGCCCTTGTAGAGCGGCTTGTGCTCGACGACGAGCCGGTCGCGCGTCGTGGTCGGCAGCGACTGGAAGTACGCGGTGTACTCCGGCGACGTCATCTCCAGCGTGAGCTTCGTGTACTCCATCGGGAAGAACCGCGGCGACCGCGTCACCCACGTCAGCCGGTAGTCGCGGTCTCGCGCGTCCTCCAGCAGGTCGCGATAGACCTCGGCGGCGCTCTGGCCGCTGCCGACGACGGTGATCGACCCGCTCTCCTGGAGCTGCTCCTTGCGCTGGAGGTACTCGGCGGAGTGGATCGCGAGACCGCCGTCGGCGTCACAGGCCGCGCGTGCCGCGTCGGGCACGTGCGGCGTCGTGCCGACGCCCAGCACGACGTGCCGGGCCAGCAGCGTCGTCGGGCCGTCGGCGGTGAGGGCGGTGACGGCGAAGAGGTCGCCGTCGCGGCGCACCGACTGCACGTGGTGGCCGAGCAGCACCGGGAGCCGCTCGGCCGCCCAGCGCAGGTACCGGTCGTACTCGCGACGCAACGGGTAGAAGCTCTCGCGGATGTAGAACGGGTAGAGCCGTCCGGTCTCCTTAAGGAAGGCCAGGAAGGAGTACGGCGAGGTGGGGTCGGCCATGGTGACGAGGTCGGCCATGAACGGCACCTGGAGGGTCGCCTCGGGCAGCATCATGCCGCCGTGCCAGGTGGTCTCCTCGCGCGACTCGAGCACCACGCCCTGCAGGCCGGCGGGCTCGGCGAGGGCGGCCAGGCCGAGGTTGAAGGGCCCCGCGCCGACGGCGACGAAGTCGAGCACGTCCCCGGCGGGGGTGCCGGGCCGTGGGCGGCGATCAGACGCTGGCCCGGTCACGACGCGACCCCCTGACGGTCGTGCTCGAGCAGGTCGTCGCCGGCGGCCCGCACGCGCTCGAGGACCCGCACGACGTCGTCGAGCGTGGTCGCCGGGTTGAGCAGGGTGAGCTTGAGCCAGGACCGACCCTCGACCTTGGTGCCCGCCACGACGCAACGCCCGTCGCGCCAGAGGGCCTGGCGGATCCGCGGGTTGAGCTCGTCGGCGTGGTCGTCGTCGACACCGTCGGGCTGGTAGCGCAGCACGACGGTGCTCAGCTCGGGCTCGGCGCGCAGCAGGAGGTCGTCCTGCTCGCGGACCCAGTCGGCCGCCGCGTGGGCGAGGTCGATGACGGTGTCGAAGCCGTCGCCGACGGCGTCGGCGCCCATGGTGCGCAGCGTCATCCAGAGCTTGAGGGCGTCGAAGCGACGGGTGGTCTGCATGCTCTTGTCGACCTGGTTCGGCAGGTTCGCCGTGCGGGGGTTGAGGTACTCGGCGTGGTAGGTCACGTGCCGCAGCGCCCCGGTGTCGCGCACGAGCACCGCGCTCGCGCTGACCGGCTGGAAGAAGGTCTTGTGGAAGTCGACGGTGACGGAGTCGGCGCGCTCGATCCCGTCGAGCCGGTGCCGACGTCGGCGCGACGCGAGCAGCCCTCCCCCGTAGGCGGCGTCGACGTGCATCCACACGCCGTGCTCGGCGCAGAGGTCGGCGACCGGCCCGAGCGGGTCGATCGCGCCGAGGTCCGTGGTGCCGGCGGTCGCGACGACGGCCATCGGGACGAGCCCGTGCGCGAGGCAGTCGTGCAGCGCGCGCTCCAGGGCGACGGGGTCCAGCCGGTGCCGCGCGTCGACGTCGACAGGGACGACCGCGTCGGCGTCGAGACCCAGGATGGTGGCCGACTTCTGGACGCTGAAGTGCGCGTCGCGCGAGCAGAACACGCGGAACCTCGACAGGCTCTCGTTGTAGGCGAGGCCGGGGTCGACGTGGCCGCGCAGGAACGTCTCGCCGCGCGCCATGAGCAGCGCCTGCAGGTTCGACTGCGTGCCGCCCGACGTGAACACGCCGTCGGCGCCGTCGGCGAAGCCGATGCGGCCGGTGGTCCAGTCGACGAGGCGGCGCTCGATGAGCGTGCCGCCGGCGCTCTGGTCCCAGGTGTCGAGCGAGGAGTTGACCGCCGAGACGAACAGCTCGGCGAGCAGGGCCGGCACGACGACCGGGCAGTTGAGGTGCGCCGCGTAGCCGGCGTCGTGGAACCAGACGGCGTCGTCGAGGTAGACGTCGCGCAGCTCGGCGAGCGCGCTCTCCACGTCGACCGGCTGGTCGAGGTCGACGGCGTCGACGGTGCGGGCGACGTCGGCGACGCTGCGTCCGCTGAAGGGCTGCTCGACCGAGGCGAGGTGGTCGGTCAGGACGTCGATCCCGCGTCGCATGGTCGTGGCATAGTGCTCGGCGTTGGCCGGGCTGAACACGTGGCTGTCCACCGTGCTCCTTCCCCGAGAGGTGGTGAGGTGCCCCTTTTGAAGGCAAGGCTTACCTAATCACCGCGAGGACCGACCGGGCAACCTCAGGTGACACCCCTCACACGCTCAGGCGTCGATCGGCCGTCACGGCCAGGCGACCGTCCGCTGCGGCACCTCCTTGCCCACCCGGCACACTGGCCTCCATGCACCCCCTCACCGACTTCTGGCGCTCCGTCGAGGCGCTGCACTCGGTCGTCTACTTCGCCCCCGACGCCCGCGAGCGCTACGAGGCCGTGGGCCTGAAGGGCTGGTGGATGGGCTACGCCGCGTCGCGGTCCGCGGCGCTGGGCACCCCGGCGGCGCCGGTCGTCGTGGCGACGTTCCACGGCTTCGCGCCCCGGCTCGTCGAGCGGGTGGTCCCCGACGCGTGGCGCCTGGCCGACGTCGGCGACGTGCTCGACACCCGACTCGCCCTGGCGCGCGACGCGCTGGCCCCCGGGCTCGGCGGGCACGACGTCGCGGCACTGGCGCAACGGCTGGCCGGGGTGGCGGAGCGGGTGGACCTCGCGGGCAAGCCACTGGCCGCCGCGGAGCGCTCGCTGCCGGTGCCCGACGACGCACTCGGTGCGCTGTGGCGCCACGCCAGCGTGCTGCGCGAGCTGCGCGGCGACGCGCACGTGTCGGTGCTCGTCACCGCCGGGCTCGGCGGGGCCGCCGCGAACGCCCTCCAGGTCGCGCTCGGTCGTGCGCCTCAGCGTCAGCGCGAGATCCGCGGCTGGACCGAAGAGGAGTGGGCCGCGGCGCTGGAGGACCTGCGCCGACGCGGATGGGTCGACGCCGACGGGCACGGCACCGACACCGGGCGCGCCGCCCGTGAGCGCCTCGAGGACGCCACCGACCGGGCCGTCGACGCCGCGCTCGACACCGAGGCGACGGCACACGCCGTGGCCGTCGAGCCCGCCCTCGCCGCCGCGGCCCGGTCCGTCGTCGCCTCCGGCGCGATCACCTACCCCAACCCGATCGGCGCGACGGCCCCCTAGGCCTCACCCGTCCTCACGATTGGCTACGCGGTGGGCTCGGCCCAGGCGAGCTGGACGATCTCCAGGCCGCGGTCGCGCGTGACGAGCTGGGCCCGGCCCGGTTGCGCGGGCTTCGGTCGGGCACCGCCGATGAGCGGACCCTCCTCGGGGGGACCCGACAGCAGCAGACCAGGCTGGGCGAGGTCGCGCAGGGTCTGCAGCACCGGGTCGTAGGCCGCACGCGCCGCACCGCCGGCGCGCCGCGCGACCACGACGTGCAGGCCGACGTCGCGCGCCTGCGCCAGCAGCGGCACGAGCGGGGCGAGCGGCGACTGCGACTGCGGCGCCACCAGGTCGTAGTCGTCGACGAGGACGAACGCCTCAGGCCCGCTCCACCACGACCGTTCGCGCAGCTGCTCGGCCGTGACGTCGGGACCGGGGATCCGGCCCTGCAGGAACTGCGCCAGCCCGTTGACGACGGGCTCGAGCTGCGCCGCGCTCGACACGTACTCCATCCGCCACTCGTCCGGCACCTCTCCGAGCAGGGAACGCCGGTAGTCGACGACCACGAGCTGCGCCTCGCGCGGACCGCGCGTGCGCATGACCTCACGGGCGTAGGCGCGCAGGAACGCGCTCTTGCCGGAGCGGCCGTCGCCGTACAGCAGCGCGTGCGGCTCGGCGTCGAGGTCGAGGCCGACGGGCGCCAGGTCGCGCTCGTCGACCCCCACGAGCACGCGGCGGTCGTCGTCGCCGACCCGCGCCAGCTCGCGCACCCGCTCCAGCGAGATCCGGTCGGGCAGCAGGCGCAGCTTGGGCCCGCCCTCGCCCCAGGAGTCCCTGACGCGCGTGACCAGGTCGACGACCGCCGGGCCGAGGTCGCGCGCCTCGCCCCGGCCGTCGAGCCGCGGCAGCGCCGCGAGGAAGTGGTGCTTGGTCGTCACGAGACCGCGCCCGGGGCGCTCCGCGGGCACCAGCTGCGCGACCTTGCGGTCGACCTCGGAGTCCGTCGGGTCGCCCAGGCGCAGCTCCAGCCGGGTGCCGAAGACGTCGCGCATGGCGGCCCGGAAGTCGCCCCAGCGTCCGGCCGCCGCGAGCACGTGCACGCCGAACGTCAGACCGCGCTGCGCGAGCGACTGCAGCTCCATCTCGAGCATGTCGAAGTCCGAGCGCAACGTGCCCCAGCCGTCGACGACGAGGTAGACGTCGCCGTAGCCGTCGTCGGCCTGGCCCTCGCGCCGACGGGCACGGTACGTCTCGACCGAGTCGATGCCGTTGCGGCGGAAGTACGCCTCGCGACGGTCGATGATGCCGCTGACCTCCGCGTGCACGCGACGCACGACATCGGGCTCGGCCCGCGTGGCCACGCCCGAGACGTGCGGCAGGTCGGTGAGGCCGGCGAACGTGCCGCCGCCGAAGTCGAGCACGTACACCTGGCTGTCGCGCGGTGACGACGACAGCGCGATGCTGGCGACGATGGTGCGCAGCAGCGTGCTCTTGCCGCTGCGCGGACCGCCGACGACGGCGGCGTGTCCGCCGGCGCCCGAGAGGTCGATGACGAGCTGGTCGCGACGCTGCTCGCGCGGCCGGTCGACGGTGCCGATCGGGACGCGCAGACCGCCGTGCGCACGCCACGTCGCCGAGAGCATGCCACCGCCGTCGGTCGGCGTGAGGTCGCCGAGGAGCCCGTCGAGGGTGTCGGGCACGTCGAGCGGCGGCAGCCACACCTGGTGCGCGAGCGGCCCGCGGCCGTGCATGGCGTCGACGGCGATGTCGAGCACCGAGGCCGACGACGTCGAGGCGGGCACCGGGGCGGGCACGGGTCCGTCGTCGGCAGGTGCCAGGTCGGTCGGCGCGAGCACGTGGGAGGCGGTGAAGGGCAGGATCGCGCGCGCCTGGGAGCGCGACTCGTCCTCGCCGATGCTGGCGCGCCGCGGCGGCGGGCCGGAGACGTACGCGGCCTTGAACCGGACCATCTCGCCGTCGGCCTTGAGGTACCCCAGGCCCGGCACCGACGGCAGCTCGTAGGCGTCGGGGACGCCGAGCACCGTGCGCGACTCCGCGGCGGAGAACGTGCGCAGGCCGATCCGGTAGGACAGGTGGCTCTCGAGCCCGCGCAGGCGACCCTCCTCGAGACGCTGCGACGCGAGCAGGAGGTGGATGCCGAGCGAGCGGCCCAGGCGACCGATGGCGACGAAGAGGTCGATGAACTCCGGCTTCGCGGCGAGCATCTCGCTGAACTCGTCGACGACGATGAACAACGACGGCAGCGGGTCGAGCGGCTCGCCGGCGGCGCGCGCCTTCTCGTAGTCGCGCAGCGAGGCGTAGTTGCCCGCGCGGCGCAGGAGCTCCTGGCGGCGGACCATCTCTCCGGAGATCGCGTCCTGCATGCGGTCGACGAGGTCGAGCTCCTCCTCCAGGTTCGTGATCACCGCCGCGACGTGCGGCATGTCGGTCAGCCCGGCGAACGTCGCACCGCCCTTGAAGTCGACGAGGACCATGTTGAGCTGCTCGCTGGAGTGCGTGAGCGCGAGCCCGAGCACGAGCGTGCGCAGCAGCTCGGACTTGCCCGACCCCGTCGCGCCGATGACCAGGCCGTGCGGACCCATGCCCTGCTGGGCGGACTCCTTCAGGTCGAGGTGCACGGGCGCGCCCGTGGGCCCCACGCCGATCGGCACGCGCAGCTGGTCGCGCGCCGGCCGGGACCGCCACCCGTCGGCGACGTCGAGCGTGCGGACGTCGCCGAGACCGAGCAGGTCGGTGAGGTCGGGCGTCGTCGACGTCGCGTCCTCGCGGACGGGACCCTCGGTGCTCGCCAGCGGCGCGAGGCGGCGCGCGAAGGCCTCGGCGCTCTCCCGGTCGAGCTGGTCGGCGTGCCCCTTGACGGGCTCGTCGTGGCGCCGCCAGGCCGTGACGCCGACGGCGCCGCGGTCGGCCTGCACGAGCTCCAGCCGCAGCCGGGTCGGGTCCTCGAGCTCGCCCCAGGACTCGGGGAGCTCGATCACGGTCATGCCGTGGACACCCTCCTCGGGCACGAGGTGGTTGCCCGGCGGCAGCGCCGGACCGTCGACCACGAGCAGCACGTGCGGGCCCTCGACCGGCTGGTCGGCGCCGAAGCGCGGCCGGTCGACGACCTCCTGCGGCAGCATCGCGGCGAGGTCGTCGAGCGAGGATGCGATCATGCGGGCCGGGCCGACCGCGTCGCTCTCGCGCTCGCTGTGCGCGTGCGGCAGCCACTTGACCCAGTCCCAGTCGCGGGCGGCGTCGTCGTCGGCCAGGACCGCGACGACCAGGCCCTGCGGGGCGTGGAACGCGGTGGCCTCGCAGACGAGCGACCGGGCGAGGGCACGCACGTGCTCGACGGAGCCCAGCAGCTCGACGCGGCTGAACGCCGACAGGTCGATGGCGGCGGGCAGGTCGGGCTGCGCGCGGTGGACGGACAGCAGCCGGTGCAGCGCCGACGCGCACACCGGGTCGACCTGGTCGATCGAGGTCGTCGTGGGCGGCACGAGCTCCAGCGCGAGCGGCTGGGTCGACGTGCCGTAGCGGACGTGGAGGGCGTGCGGGTCGTCGGCCGGACGCTCCCACAGCCGACTGCCCTCCTCGGCCACGGCGGCGAGGGCCGACGGCGAGGGGTGCAGCCACGTGAGACCGTCGCGCTGGGCGTCGGCGGCCGCACGCACGCGGGCCCGCACGGTCGACAGGTACTGCAGGTACTCCCGGCGCGACCCGCCGACCTGCGTCCGGCGCTGCTTGAGCTGGCGCTCGACGCTGACGGCCACGAAGCCGAGGGTCGCGAGGAGGAACATGCCCGCGGCGATGAAGCCGCGCGCACCGCCCCCGCTGGAGGCCACGAAGACGATCGAGCCGACGCTCGCCAGCATCGGCAGGGCCATCATGAGCGCACCGCCGATGCCCTCGTGCGGCGCCAGCTCCGGGGGCGGGTCGAGCTCCAGGGCACCCTCGGGCACCCGGGGCGGCTCGACTCGACGTCCGCGCTGCAGCGTGGTGGCCACACGACCTCCTGGTGGGTCTCGGGGAGGGGCACGGCGCCCCCGCCGCACGATCGTAGCCGCGCCCGACCCCCCGGACGGGCCGTTGATCGGTCACACTGTCCCCGAAGGGGGTCGCATGAGCGAGAGCACCGCGCTGGCCACGATCCGGCTGAGCGTCGTCGGAGACGCGGGACGGGTCGACCTCGCCGTGCCCCGGTGGGCCGACGTCGGCGCCGTGGCGGCGGGCTTCCGCGACCAGACGGGCAGCGGTCCGGTGCTCCTGAGCACGGCCACCGGGCGCGCCCTCGACCCGACCACCTCGGTGCACGCCGCGCGCCTGGAGCACGGCGACCTGCTGGTCGCGGTCGACGCCGACGCCGCCCCCGTGAGCACCGCCCCGACGGGTCGGGGGTCGCGCGGCCGACGCGCGCAGCCCGCCGCTCCCGCCACGTCGACGGTCGCCCCGTTGCCCGCCCTCGCTCCACCGACCGACCGGGCCGCGAGGTCCGCGACGGGTTCCGTCGTCGCCCGGCTCGCCCCGGGCGCCGTGGCCGTGGCCGGTCTGCTCGCCGCCACGGCCGGTGCCCTGACCGGCGGCACCGCCGCGGACGCCGCCTCCGGCGCGCTCGCGCTCGTCGTCCTCGCCGTGGCAGGGATCGTCGGCCTCCGCGTCCCGGCCGGCGCGCACGACCGCGCCTGGCTCTCCGTCGTGCCGCTGCTCCTCGCCGCGGCCGTCGTCCTGCAGCTCCCGCCCGGCCAGGCCGGTGCGACGACGCTGGCCGTCACGGTGGCGGGCCTGGCCGTGGCGTGCGGCAGCGCCGCCCTGCGCGCGGCCGTGCCGGGCGTCGCCGACGAGGAGCTGGCGGTCCAGCTCGTCGCCGGCGTCGGTGTCGCGCTGCTCGCGACCGTCACGCTCCTGGCGGACTGGTCGACGACCACCCTCGCCGCCCTCGTCCTGCTGGCCGCCGTGCTGGGCGCGCGCCTGCTGCCGTCGTTCGTCGTCGACGTTCCGGACCACGTGCTCGTGGACCTGCAGCGGCTCGCCGTCACGGCCTGGACCGCGCGCGAGCAGCCGCGCCGCTCCTTCCGCGGCGTCGTCCGCGAGGACGACGTGCGCGCCGTCGCCCTGCGTGCGCTGCGGCTCGTCGGCGCGGCCACGGTCGTGTGCTCCCTGCTGGTCGCGGCCAGCGGAGCCTGGCTGCTCCTCGCCCCCACCGACGGCGCCCGCGACGTCGGCGCCACCCTCGTCTGCGCCGCCACCGGTGCCGCACTGGTGCTGAGCGGTCGCACCCTGCGGGCCCAGCAGGCGCGTCGCTGGCAGCGCACCACCGGCACCGCGCTCCTCCTGGCCACCGCCGCGTCGCTGCTGCTCGAGGTGGGCGACGACGCCCGTGTCGCCGGCGCGACCGTGGCCGTCCTCCTCGGTCTGGTCCTCGCCCTCGTGGCCCGTTCGGCCGGCCGGGGCTGGACCTCCGTGTGGTGGTCGCGCAGCGCCGAGATCGCGGAGGGCTTGGCGTTCGTCGCCGTCGTCGGCGCGTTCCCGCTGGTCAGCGGGCTGTTCGACTGGATGCGCGTCCTCACGTCGTCCTGACGCCCGACGGCTCGCGACGACCGGCCGGCGGCTCTCACGTCCCTGAGAACGGGATAGTCAGAACTGACCAGATGTCCTAGTCTGGTCCTACCAGCATCGACGAGCCCGTGCCGCGACCGTGCCCACGGGGAACCGGGAGGACGAACGATGAGCGAGCTCAGCCGCGAAGAAGGCGCGATCACCCGCGC
>NZ_LUNH01000077.1:0-15164 GCF_001628525.1 Aeromicrobium sp. REDSEA-S38_B2
CGAGTCCGAGCTCGCCCCCCTCAAGGCCGACTGGACCGGCGAGGCATCCGCCGCCTACCAGAGCGCCAAGACCAAGTGGGACCAGGCCATCAACGACCTCAACGCCACCCTCGCCCAGACCGGCACCGCCGTCTCGGACTCCGCAGCCGACTACCGCCGCGCCGAGAACGCCAACCGCGCCTCCTTCGGCGGCTGACCCACCACCTCCTCCCCGCCAGGTCGCGTCCGCGGCCTGGCGGGAACTCCTGTCCGACCGACCGCACGAGAGCCGAGACCATGTACCCGCAGCGCCCCCGGAGTCGCCCATGACCACGACCGAGGCCGGACCCACCGGCCTGGTCCGTGTCACGGTGCGCACCGACGAGCGCAGCGCCGACCTCGCGCTGCCGTCAGCCGTGCCGGTGGCCGAGCTCGTGACGGAGATCGCCCGCACGCTCGGCGCCCTCGACCCGACCACGTCGCACCGCGGCTTCGTGCTGCACCTGAGCGACGGCCGCGAGCTCTCGTCGACGAGCGGCCTGACCTTCCAGCACGTGCACGACGGTGCGGTGCTCGTGCTCGCACCGGCTTCCGACGGTCGCCGGCGTGTCTACGACGACGTCGTCGAGGCGATGGCCGACGTCGTCGAGTCCACGACGTCGCCGTGGGCGCCCACCGCGGCCCGTCGGACGGCCCTCGTCGCCGCCACCGCGCTGCTCGCCCTCGGCGCCCTGACCATCAGCCTCGAGCGTCCCAGCGTCGTGGCCGGCGCGCTCGCCGGTGTGGTCGCGCTCGTGCTCGTCACCGCCGCGATCGTGCTCGCCCGCCTGGAGGGCGAGCCCGAGGTCGCCTTGGTCCTGGGCTGGAGCGCCACCGTGTTCGCCGCCGTGGGCGGCTTCACCGCGCTCGACGAGCCCGGTCTGCTGGGCTGGCCGCTCGCCGCCGCCGGCGGTGGGGCCGCGGTCGCCGCGGCCCTGGCCCTCGTCGGGACCGTGGAGCGACGTGTGCTGCTCGCACCCGGCCTGGTGGTCGGCGCGCTCGTGGCCATGACCAGCTCCATCGTCGCGTCCACCGACATCGGCGCGCCCGAGGCGTACCTGACGCTGCTCGCCGTGCTGACCATCCTCTCCAGCCTGCTGCCCGCGCTGTCGCTGACGCTCGTCGGCGGCTCGGCCGCCCAGCCGCAGGACCCGACGGTCGAGGTCGCGGACCCCGACGAGGTCTCGATCGACCAGGTGCGCTCCAGCGCCGCCACCGGGCACAGCATCTTCCTGGCCCTCACCGCGTCCGTCGGCGTGCTGCTCCTGCTCGTCGCGCCCCTGGCCGTCACGCTCGGGGTCACCGGAGCGCTGGCCACGGTGTGCGTCAGCGTCGTCCTGCTCGCCCGCACGCGCCAGCTGCGCTCCGGCACCGAGGTCGGCGTCGGGCTCGCCGGCGCCGGAGCCGGACTGCTCGCCGTCGCGCTGAGCGTGCTGGTGCTCCGGCCCGAGTGGCGCCTGGAGCTCGTCATCGTCCTCGTCGTCGCTGCTGCGGCCACCCTCGTCGCCACGCTGGTCCGCTCCGAGGAGTCGGTCGTGCGCGGCCGTCTCGTCGAGGTGGTCGAGCTCGCGTCACTCGTCGCCCTCCTGCCACTCCTCGTCATCGCGGTCGGCATCGTCGCCGCCGTCCGGTCCTGAACTACCAAGGAGACACCTCATGAAGCTGCGCCAGGCCACCTCCGGGGCCGCCCTCACCGTGGGCGCCGTCCTGCTGTCCTTCTCGCTGCCCCAGCTGGCGTTCGCCGCCGACACCGACACCACGGCCGACGCGAGTGCCCGCGCCGCCGCGGTCGACGCGGCAGCCCTCGTCGACGGCGACTGCGACCTGCTCGTGAACCCGCTCGACCCCGACTGCTTCCCGATCCTCGACCCCGACCCGGAGCCCACCATCCCGGTGCCCACGATCCCGGTGCCGACGATCCCCACTCCGGACCCGGAGCCGACCGTGCCCGAGCCGACCATCCCCACGCCGGACCCGGAGCCGACGACCCCGCAGCCCACCACGCCCACGCCCACCATCCCGACGCCCGGCGGCGGCAACGGCGGGGGCAACGGTGGCGGCAACGGCGGTGGGAACGGCGGCGGCGGCAACGTCTCCGACGGCGGTGCCGTGGCCCCGGGCCTCGGCAACTCCGTGCCGCAGGGCCTGAGCGGCCTCGACTCCTCCCTCGGTGGGCTCGTCGCGTCGGGCTCCGGCGCCGCGGCCACGCCGCGGGGCGAGGAGCTCCCCGCCACGGGTGTGGAGGGCGGCCTGAACCTGCTGGCCGCCCTGGGTGCCGTCTTCCTGCTGATCGGTGGCGTCCTGCTGCGCCGGCCGTACTCGGCCCGCCACCGTCTCGTCTGACGGATGGCGAGCAAGCGTGACCTGGTCGAGGCGCACTCCTTCAACCGCCGTCGCCTCGTCACGGCGTTCCTGAGCGGTGCCCCGGGCGGACGGGAGGTCGAACCCGTCCGCTACGGGCGCACGCTCGCCGGCGGCATCGTGCTGGCAGCCCTGCTGGTGGCCAGTACGAGGGCACGCTGTTCCCCGTCATCAACATCACCTCGGCCCGGCTCGCCCTGGCGGGCCAGGACCAGGTGAAGGTCTCCTACGTCCCCGACGACGTGCTCGTCGACGAGCCGAAGTCGCAGCCCGTCGGCATCCCCGGCGCGCCCGACTACCTGACCCCCGCGTCGCTGCTCGTGCAAGACCGGTGGAGCGCGTGCACCAACGAGCAGGGCGGGCTGACGGTCGACGTCAGCGACACCCCGGGAACCCGGCGCTCGAGCCAGGACTCGCTGCTCGCCCGCGACACGAAGGACCGGCTCTGGCTCGTGTCGGGCTCACGACGCTACGCCGTGCCGGCCGGCCGGCTGGGCCAGTCGGTGCTGCGCGGTGTCGGGGTCGGGCAGGACGACCCGTTCCCGGCGTCGGACGCCTGGCTGCAGCTCGTGCCCGAGGGGACGTCGCTGGCCCCGCTGACCGTGCCCGGTTCCGGCAGCCGCTTCAGCGGGAGCACCGGGGTCGCCGGCCTCGACGTCGTCGGAACCCCCGTCTCCGTCGACGGCACGGGCTACGTGCTCGGCCGCCGGGGCCTGGTGCAGCTCAGCGACTTCGCGTACGCCGTCTACACCGCGACGAGCCGCCTGCCGGAGCAGCAGGTCGACGTCGGCGACGTGCAGTCCGTCCCGGCGCAGAGCGCGTCGGGCGTCGTGCCCGGCGACTGGCCCACCGAGCTGCCCGACCAGAGCGACGACCGTCGTCCGTGCCTGCAGCTGGTGGCCGGCGAGGACGGCGCCACCAGCACGCCGGTGCTGGCCGAGGCCACCCGCGACGAGGCGCGCGCCACGGGCGCCCAGCGTCTGGTGCGTGTCGAGCAGGGTCGCGGTGCGCTGGTCCGCTCGACGACCCGCTCCCGCGCGAGCACGAACGACACCACCTTCCTCGTCGACTCCCGCGGGACCCGGTTCGCGATCGGGCCGAAGGACCAGGTGCCGACCGTCCTGCGGGCGCTCGGCTACGAGTCGGTCGAGCCGATCGCGACGCCGCGCGCGTGGGTCGAGCTGTTCTCCAGCGGCCCCGAGCTCTCGCTGGCCGCGGCCGTGCAGGCGGCTGACGGGGCGAAGCAGTGACGTTGCGTCTCGCGCACGTCGTCGCCGGCGCGGCCCTGCTGCTGCCCACCTTGACGCCGCTCGCACCGGCCGTGGCCGTCGACCAGCCGCCCAACGCGCAGGAGGGGCGCTGCGAGGTGGGCCGCACGCAGCTCGTCTCCGACCCGACCGCGATGACGAACGTGCGCGACGCCGGCTTCCCCGACGCCTGGCGCGAGGGCACCGGCAAGGGTGTCCGGGTGGCCGTGGTCGACACCGGGGTCGACACCCGCAACCAGCACCTGCGGTCGGGCGTGGAGCCCGGTCGGTCCTTCATCGGCGGCCAGGCCACCGAGGACCCCTACGCCCACGGCACGGCCCTCGCGGGCATCATCGCCGCCCGCCGCGCGACGGGTTCGGTGCTCATCGGGGCCGCGCCCGAGGCCACGATCGTGCCGGTCCGTGTGCTCGGCGAGGGCAGCACGACGGCCGACGTCGCCGCCGGCATCCGGTGGGCGGCCCAGCAGGGCGTCGACGTCATCAACGTCTCGCTCACGACGGGCTCCTCCGACAAGGACCTCCCGGCGCTGCGTCGCGCCACCGAGGTCGCCCTGCGCAGCGGTGCCATCGTGGTGGCGGCGTCGGGCAACACGCAGGAGGACGCCCCCTTCACCCAGGTGCAGTACCCGGCCGGCTTCGACGGCGTGGTCGGGGTCGCGGCGACGAACGCCGCGGGTGCCGTCGACGACTGGAGCGTGCACGGCCCGCACGTCGACGTCGCCGCCCCGGGGGCCAACGTGCTCACCGCGTTCCGCTCCAACGGCGACTGCCTCGTGGGCCTGGACCACCCGTACACGAGCTACGCCACGGGCTACGTGAGTGCCCTGGCCGCGATGCTCGTCCAGCGCTTCCCGGACGACTCGCCCCGCCAGGTCGTCAACCGGCTGCTGGCCACGGCGGACCGACCCGTCGAGGACCAGCGCGACGACACCCGGGGCTGGGGCACGATCCAGCCCGTCGCCGCCATGACGAGCACCTCGAACGCGGCACCGGGCACGTCCCAGGCGGCGTCGGCGCCGCAGGAATCCACGATCCTGCCGACCGTGGCCGGACGCGACCCGCTCGACAGCACGCGGCACCAGCTGGCCTGGTGGCTGCTCGGCGCCGCCGGTGCGACGGCGGTGGCGCTCGTCCTGGCCCCGTGGGCCCGACGTCGACGCCGCCTCACCCCGCGCTGACTCCTCCCTCGGGCGTCGCGCCGGCGCCGCGACGGGTGACCAGCAGCACCACCGCCGCCGCGAGCGCCGACAGGGAGCACACCGCCCAGACCGTCAGGTAGCCCGACAGCGGCGCGTGCCCGAGCGCGGGGTCGTCGATCGAGCCGGTCGAGGCGAGGGCGATGGCGAACACCGCGGAGGCGATCGCGCCGCCCACCGTCTTCGTCGCGTTGGTCATGCCGGTGGCGAAGCCCGTCGCGTGGGCCGGTGCTGCTGCCGCCGCGGCGGCCGGGAGGGCCGCCACCAGCAGGCCCGACCCGACTCCGGCGACGCCCATGTTCGTGAGGGTCTGCCCCGCGCTGTCGTGCAGCGGGAGGAACAGGCCGTAGCCGACACCGACGAGCGTGCAACCGACGACCATCGCGACGCGGGGGCCGAGCAGGCCGGCGAGCAGCGGCAGCGACAGCGCGCCGACCACCATGGTGACGACGTAGACGCCGATGAGCGTCGAGACGAACGCCGCGGACGCACCGAGGCCGAAGCCCGCGACGTCGGGGTCCGTCCGCGCGAACGTCGAGAGCGGGATCTGCGCGCCGAGCACCGACATCCCGAACAGGAACGCCGTGAGCTGGACAGGCCACTGGGCGCGCAGGGCGAACGTGCGCACGTCGATCAACGGCGCGACCGTGCCATCGACCCTCGCCCCCAGCGCCGCCTCGAACCGCACGAGTCCGGCGAGCGCCGCCAGCGAGAGCGCGACCAGGAGCCACGGGACCGGCGACCCGGCCCCGAGCAGGCGGATGGCGATGAGGCCACCCATCAGCAGGCCGAGCGTGACCGTGAGCCAGCCGAGTCCCGCGTAGTCGTAGCCGCCCGAGGCCTGGCCGCGGTCGCGCTCGACGCCGAACCAGACGACGAGCAGGCAGGCCGTCACCGCGACGGCCGGGAGGCACAGCAGCACCGTCATCGACGTCGCCTCCACGAGGGCGCCCGACGTGAGCGCACCGACGATGACACCGGTCTCGAGCGCGGCCACGAGGAACGCCGCGGCGCGGCGCGTCGTCCGGTGCTGGTCGGCCCGGCCGGCGGTGCGACGGTGGATGATCGCCACCTCGACGGGCAGCCACACGACGTAGGCGCCCTGGAGCGCCCAGCCGACGAGGAACGTCGAGAAGCCCGGCGCGAGGGCGAGCGTCCACGACCCGGCCGCGGTCACGGCCGTGGACAGCAGCAGCACGTTGCGGTGCCCCCAGAGGTCGCCGAGCCGAGCCAGCAACGGCACGGCGAGCGCCGACAGCACGAGCTGCGCGGCCTCGAACCAGTTGACGTCGGCGTCGCGGATGCCGAGATGGCGGGCGATGTCGGAGAAGATCGGGGTGTAGAAGCCCTGCAGGACGCCGCTCACGACCTCGACGGCCACGAGGAACCCGACGACGGACCAGAGCGAGCGGTGCAGCGTCGCGGTCGTGGTCACGTCACAGCCCCCTCAGGAGCGCCACGTACCAGTCGACGCCCTCCAGCCAGGCCGCCACGTGCACGTGCTCGTCGTAGGAGTGGATCGACGCCCGCTGCTCCTTGCTCATCCGCAGCGGCGCGAAGCGGTACACGCGGGAGCAGATCGCGGTGAAGGTGCGGCTGTCGGTGCCGGCCATCATGACGTAGGGCGTGACGACGGCGTCCGGGAACACGGCGCCGACCGTCCGTTCGAGCAGGGCGAACGCACCCTGCGCCTCCGGCTCGGTGGTGGGCGACAGCGGGCTCGGCTCGTTGGCCTCGACGACGTCGACGACCACCTCGTCGTCGTCCACCGCGGCGCGCACGTGCTCCACCGCGGCGGCGACGCTCTCGCCGGGCATGATCCTGAGGTTCACCTCGGCGCGCGCCCGGGCCGGGATGACGTTGTGCGCCGGAGCCCCCACGAGCGTGGTCGCGACCATCGTGGTGCGCGCCATCGCCGCCGTCTCCGGACCGGCAGCCACGAGCACGCGACCGAGCACGGCCGGCGGGGTCCGCGTGGCGCCTGCGAGCAGCGCGCGCAGCGGCAGGGGCAGGTGGCCGGCGAGCCGGCGGAGCAGGTCGACGGTGGGACCGGGCACGTTGACCCCGAACTGCTCACGGTCGAGCCGCCAGAGCGCGCGACCGAGCCGCGCGGCGGGGGCGCGGGTCGGGGGCGTGGAGGAGTGGCCACCTCGTCCGGTGACCGTGAGCGAGAGGGTGGTCGTGCCCTTCTCGGTGGAGCCGATGACCGCGACGGGTGCCGACACGCCGGGGAACGCCTGCCCGGCGACCGCGCCGCCCTCGTCGAGCACGAACCACGGCTCCACCCCACGACGGGCCAGCTCGGCGACGGCAGCCGGCGCCGAGGGGCCCGACACCTCCTCGTCGGCCCCGAAGGACAGCCAGACGTCCTGCGCCGGCTCGAAGCCGTCGGCGAGGAGCCGTTCGACGGCCGTGCAGATCGCGACGAGCTGGCCCTTGTCGTCGAGCGTGCCGCGTCCCCAGACGGCCGGCCCCTCGGCCGTCTCGACGACGTCGGCGGCGAACGCGTCGTGCGTCCACGGGTCGTCGGGCGTCACAGGGACGACGTCCTGGTGGGCCATGAGCACCACGGGACGGTCGGGCGACGCGCCGGCCCAGCGCCACAGCAGCGCCCGAGGGGCGGCGTCGCCGAGGTCGACGCGCTCGAGCTGCGCGTGCAGGAGCGGGAAGTGCTCGGCGAGCAGCGCGTGCAGGCGCGCGAACGGCTCGGGGTCGGTGAGTGCCGGGTCGCGGTCGGCCACGGTGGGCACGCGGATCGCCGCGCGCAGGATCTCGACGTCGGGGTGCACTCCCCGACGCTAGCCCCTCCCCGGGTCCATCCCGCTCCCCCGAACCGCCCCCACCCCTCTGAGCGTGACGTTCGCGGGGCGACGACGCCCACATCGCCCCGCGAACGTCACGCTCAGCGGGGTCGAGGGGTCAGAGGGTGAGGACGCGTCCGGCGACGACGAGGAGCACCTGGTCGCACTCGGCCGAGAACCGCTGGTTCACGACGCCGAGCAGGTCGCGGAAGACGCGGCCCGACCGGTGCTCCGGCACCACGCCCATCCCGACCTCGTTGGTCACCAGCACGACGGTGCGCGACGTCCGGGCGAGCGCCGACGCGGCGGCGTCGACGCGCTCCATCAGCACCGGCTCCCAGTCCTCGCGGATCGCGTCCCACGCGTCGAGCTCGTCGAGCTGGGCGGTGAGCCAGGTGCCCAGGCAGTCGACGAGCACGGCGGTGCCGTCGTCCCCGTCCTCGATGGCGGACTCGAGGTCGGTGGTCTCGAGCGTCGTCCAGTGTGACGGACGACGCTCCTGGTGCAGCGCCACCCGGTGGGCCCACTCGGGGTCGTCGTCGGGGTCGGCCGGCGGTCCGGGGGCCACGTAGACGACCTGCTCGTGCGCCACCACCAGTGACTCCGCGTGGAACGACTTGCCCGACCTGACCCCGCCGGTGACCAACGCCTTCATGGTTCGACGATACGCCCGCCGTCGAGCCACTCGAAGCCGCCGACGGCCGCCCGCTGCGCAGTCCCGTAGCGGGCGGCCGTCACGCTCAGGAGCACCGCGGCGGCAGGACGCTGCCCGACGTGTAGACGGCGCTGTAGCTCGCCCAGCCCGCCTTCCCCGTGCTGGTGTTGCGGGCGTACACCCACCAGACGCCGTTGTCGTTCTGCCGGCTGCAGTGCACGTCGATCCCCTGGTTGGGGTACCCGCGGCCGACGATGGTGCAGTCGTTGTAGCCGGCGGTGCGGATGGCGGTGCCGTCGCCCCAGCTGAACGTGCCGGTGCTGATCAGGTCCGGGTGGACGTCCCAGCGCGGGGCGGTGCAGTCGTTGGCGGCGACTGCAGGTCCGGCCGTCGTCGGTCCGACGGCGACGAGTGCTCCCACCGCCATGGCCGCTGCGCCTGCAAGTCTCATCGAACGCTTCATGGTGATCCCTTTCTCCTGGGACGCCCACAGGCGACCCCCCGACGAGACGGTCGGTGTGACCTGCCTCACAGCGCACCGTACGCTCGACCTGCCCGTCCGTCGAGTGCTCGAGCCGCTGGGTGGTGCAGGCGTCCCGCCCACGGTCCGCAGACGGTCGACGCGCGCCCGGCGACGGGAGCCGCACGCCGCTCGCCGACGGACCGGCACCGCTCGGCGCGACGCAACGTACGCAACTGGCGTGACCCGGGTCACGCGTGGTCGGATGGATCGGCGCGCCGGCTCGTCCCGCCGCCCCGCGCCCGAGTCCTGTCCTGCTGCACCACCCCGGGAGACCCATGAGCACCCGCACCCCGACCGCCCCGCAGCCCACCGGCACCGGTGGCGGGAGCAGCCGGATCCGCACCATCGTCGTCTGGTCGGCGGTCGCCCTCGTCGGCGCCGTCTGCTGGGCCGTCCTCGCGCTCTCGCGCGGCGAGGACGTGTCGGCGCTGTGGATCCTGTTCGCCGCCCTGTCGTCGTACGCCATCGCGTACCGCTTCTACTCGCGGTTCATCGCGCGCAAGGTCCTCGAGGTCGACGACACGCGCGCGACCCCGGCCGAGCGCCTGGAGAACGGCGTCGACTACGAGGTGACCGACCGTCGGGTGCTGTTCGGCCACCACTTCGCCGCCATCGCCGGCGCCGGTCCGCTCGTCGGTCCCGTGCTCGCGGCGCAGATGGGCTACCTGCCCGGCACCATCTGGATCATCGTCGGCGTCATCCTCGCCGGCGCCGTCCAGGACATGGTCGTGCTGTTCCTGTCGATGCGCCGCGACGGCAAGAGCCTCGGCCAGATGGTGCGCGACGAGATCGGTGTCGTCGGCGGCACCGCTGCCCTGATCGCCGTCTTCGCGATCATGATCATCATCCTCGCGGTGCTGGCGCTGGTGGTCGTGAACGCGCTCGCGGAGTCGCCGTGGGGCGTCTTCTCGATCGGCCTGACCATCCCCATCGCGCTCTTCATGGGCTTCTACCTGCGCTACCTGCGCCCGGGTCGCGTCCTCGAGACCACCGCCATCGGCGTCGTGCTCCTGCTGCTCGCGATCGTCGGCGGCGGGTACGTCGACCAGCTGGGCCTCGGCGACGCGCTCACGCTGAGCAAGGAGCACCTCGTCATCGCGCTCGTCGTCTACGGGTTCGTCGCGTCGATCCTGCCGGTCTGGATGCTGCTGACGCCGCGCGACTACCTCTCGACGTTCATGAAGATCGGCGTCATCGTGCTGCTGGCCGTCGGCCTGGTCATCGCCGCGCCGACGCTGCAGGCCGACGCGGTCACGAGCTTCGCCGTCGACGGAGACGGCCCGGTGTTCGCGGGCAAGCTGTTCCCGTTCGTCTTCATCACCATCGCCTGCGGTGCGCTGTCGGGCTTCCACGCCCTCATCGCCTCGGGCACGACGCCGAAGATGATCGCCAAGGAGAGCCACGTCCGGATGATCGGGTACGGCGGCATGCTGATGGAGTCGTTCGTGGCGATCAGCGCCCTCATCGCGGCCGTCGTCATCGACCAGGGCCTCTACTACGCGATGAACGCCCCCGCCGGCGCGACCGGCGGCACGCCCGAGGGCGCGGCGGCGTTCGTCAGCCAGCTCGGGTTCACGATCACGCCCGGCGACCTCACCGCCGCCGCGGCGTCGATCGAGGAGTCGACGCTGGTGTCGCGCACGGGCGGCGCGCCGACCCTCGCCTTCGGTCTCTCGCAGGTCTTCCACCAGGCGTTCGGCGGCAACCTGCAGGCCTTCTGGTACCACTTCGCGATCATGTTCGAGGCGCTGTTCATCCTCACCGCCGTCGACGCCGGCACCCGCGTCGGCCGGTTCATGCTGCAGGACACGATCGGCAACGTCTGGACCCGCTTCGGCGACGTCTCGTGGCGGCCCGCCGCGTGGAGCGCGAGCGCCGTCACGGTGGGCGCGTGGGGCTACTTCCTCTACATCGGCATCAGCGACCCCCTCGGCGGCATCAACCAGCTCTTCCCGCTGTTCGGCATCGCCAACCAGCTGCTCGCGGCCATCGCCCTGACGCTGTGCGTGACCCTGCTGCTCAAGCACGGCAAGCTGAGGTGGGTGTGGGTGCCCGGCATCCCGCTCGCGTGGGACCTCGTCGTGACGATGACGGCGAGCTGGCAGAAGGTGTTCAGCGACAACCCCGCCATCGGCTACTTCGCGCAGGCCGACCGGTACCGCGAGGCGCGCGACGCCGGCGACGTGCTGGCGCCGGCGGCCGACCCGGGCCAGATGGACCAGATCATCCGCAACTCCACGACGAACGGCGTCATCCAGGCGGTGTTCGCGCTGCTCGTCATCGTCGTCGTCGCCAACGCCGTGGTGATCTGGGTGCGCGCGGTCCGGGTCGGGTCGCTGCCCACCACCGAGGTGCCTCACACGCCGTCGCAGATCGTCGCGCCGGCCGACTTCGTCGCGACCCGCGAGGAGAAGGAGGCGGTCGCCGCGTGGGAGGCCGAGCGAGGCGAGCTCACCGGCCAGCGGGGTCACCGATGAGCCGCTTCGCGCGCTTTCGTCGCCTCGTCCGGGAGTTCACGGGCGAGGCGGCGTGGGACGACTACCTCGCGGCCTGCGAGCGCGACGGCGTCGAGCCGACGACCCGCCGCGCCTTCGAGCGCCACCGCGCCGACCGGATCGAGCACGCCCCCATGGCGCGCTGCTGCTGACCCGCCCGCACGTGCGCGTTTGCGTGGGGCCCCACGCAAACGCGCAGATCGGGCGCATGTTTGCGGTGGGCGGAGCCTGCTTGCGTGGGGCCCCACGCAAGCAGGCCGGCCGGGCGAGGGTGCGCGACGCGGGACTGCGGCCGACGATGGACGCATGAGCGAGCGCTACCCCGACGAACGCATCGAGACCGGCCGCGTGGTGAAGGCGCCCGCCGACACGATCTTCGCGGTGCTGCGCGACCCGTGGGGGCACGTCGCGATCGACGCCTCCGGCATGCTGCAGTCGGTCGAGGGCGACGTCGTCGCCGCGGTCGGCGACCGGTTCCTCGTGCACATGGACCGTGAGTCCTACGGCGACATCCCCGACCTCAAGGAGTACGACGTCACGGTCGTCATCGAGGAGTACGAGCCCGACCGGCTGATCACCTGGTCGATCATCGGCCGGGTGCGCCCACCGATCGGGCACCGCTGGGGGTACCGACTCGAACCCGTCGACGGCGGCACGCAGGTCACGTCGGTGCTCGACTGGAGCCACGCGCGGGACGACTGGAAGGACCAGTTCCCGATCGTCGACGAGGACGGTCTCAAGGCCACCCTCGGGATCCTGGAGCGGGCGGCGCGGCTCGGGTACGTCCGCGGCTCGTAACCGCGCTGCAACCCGCCTGGGCTTGCGCGCACCCGTCCCTGCCACCACGATCGACGGAACACGCGATCGGGAGGGACCGCATGAGCGACCAGACCACGAGCGCAGCCGGGGGTGCCGGGCAGCAGGAGGAGCTGAAGCGGTCCATCACCGGCCGGCTGCTGTTCTTCTACGTGCTGGGCGACGTGCTCGGCTCCGGCATCTACGCCCTCATCGGCGTCATGGCGTTCACGGTGGGCGGCGCGTTCTGGCTGTCGTTCGTCATCGGCGTCACCGTCGCACTGCTCACCGGCTTCGCCTACGCCGAGCTCATCACCAAGTACCCCCAGGCCGCGGGGGCCGCGCTGTACACGCACAAGGCGTTCGGCAACCGGTTCCTGACCTTCATGGTCACGTTCTGCCTGCTCGCCGCCACCATCGCCGCCGCCGGCACCTTGGCGCGGGTCTTCGGCGGCACCTACTTCCAGTCCTTCGTCGAGGGTGCGTCGGTCACGCTCGTCGCCATCGTCTTCATCGTCGCACTCTCGCTGCTGAACTTCCGCGGCATCACCGAGTCGGTGTGGACCAACATGGTCATGACGCTGATCGAGACGACCGGCCTGCTGATCATCCTCGCGGTCGGCGTGGTCGTCCTGGCCGAGGGCGACGCGAACCTGCAGCAGCCGTTCGAGCTCAACGAGGGCAACCCGACGCTCGTCGTCCTCGGCGGGGTGGCGCTCGCGTTCTTCGCGATGACGGGCTTCGAGAACGCCGCGAACATCGCCGAGGAGACGCAGGACCCGAGCCGGACGTTCCCGCGGGCGCTGCTCGGCGGCATGACCCTCGCCGGCATCCTCTACATGGTCATCGCGTTCATCGCGTCGATGGTCGCGCCGCTCGACCAGCTCACCGCGAACAAGGGCGAGGACGGCAGCCTGCTGACCGTCGTGCAGAACGGCCCCATCCCCGTGCCCGAGCTCGTGTTCTCCGCGATCGCGCTCGTGGCCGTCACCAACACGACACTCGTCTCCCTCGTGGCGCAGTCGCGCATCATGTACGGCATGGCGCGCCAGGGCATCGTGCCGCGGATCTTCGCCCGCACCCACGCCACCCGCCGCACCCCGTGGGTCTCGATCGTCTTCACGGCAGCCATCGTGTGCCTGCTGCTCGCCGTGGCCGACGTCGACCGGCTGGCCACGGTGACCGTCCTGTTCCTCATCGTCGTGTACGGCATGGTCTGTCTCGCGGCGCTCACGCTGCGCGGGACGCCCGTCGAGCACGAGCACTACTCCGCGCCCATCGTCATCCTCGTCGTCGGCGTGGTCGCCAACGTGGCGATCCTGGTGCACACGATGATCAACGACCGGGGCTCGATCCTGTGGTGCGGTGCGATCGTCGCCATCGGCGTCGTGATGTACGGCGTCAACGCCTTCGCGATGCGTCACCAGCCGCACGCCCTCGACCCCACCGACCTGTCCGGCTAGCCTCACCCGCAACGACCCACCCAGGAGAAGCCCATGCACGTGCTCGTCGCCACGGACGGCTCGAAGCAGTCGCTCCAGTCCGCCACGTACCTGCGCCACGTCGTCGACGCCGACAGCGTCACCAAGGTCAGCGTCGTCGCCGTCGTCAGCCCGCTCGCCGCGGTGCCGTTCGCGGCAGAGGGCAGCGCCGACGGCGGTGTCGAGCTGTCGTTCCGCCGCGAGGCCGAGCAGGCCACGCTCAAGGTCGCCGAGGCGCTCGACGGCTGGGGCCCGCCCGTCACCACGCACGTCTACAGCGGCGCGCCGGCGAACGAGATCATCAAGGCGGCCAAGCGGTTCGACTCCGGCCTCATCGTGCTCGCCAGCCAGAGCACCCGCACCCAGGCGGTGCTCATGGGCTCGGTCTCGCACAAGGTCCTGAACCAGGCCACCTGCCCCGTGCTCGTGCACCGTCCGGGCCCCAAGCCGGCGCGGAAGCCGGTGCGCCGGGCCGCGAAGAAGGCCTGACCCTCGCTGAGCCGGGTGGTCGCGCGCGGCTCAGCGCGACCGGGGCTGACGGTGCAGCCACGGCCCGAGCAGCCGGGTGACCCACGGCAGCAGCACGTACGTCATGAGCGGCGTCATGACGCAGACCGTGACGAGCACGCGCAGGGGCAGCCACACGTCGGCCAGGTAGTGCACGCCGATCTCGTTGGTCACCACGCTCAGCGGGAAGAAGACGATGAAGATCGAGATCATCTGCTTCCACCGTGGCGGTGCGACCGGGACCGAGCGCAGGTCCTCCAGGTCGACGCGCGACGGGTCGTCGAACCAGCCCTCGATGCCGGTGCGACGCTCGAGCCGGGTCTCGTCGGCGATGCCCTGGGCGCTGTCGAGCCACCAGCGGCGCTGCCGCGACGACATCCACACGTCGAGGTCGGCGTCGCTCGCGAAGCGGAACAGCATGTGCCACTCCCCCGACGTCGGCGACGTGCGCACCCACCCCGAGCCGAGGAAGCCGTCGAAGCGCTCCGCCAGCTCCGAGCCGGCCCGCAGCCACGCGACCATCTGGTCCTCGTGCGCAGGGTCGACGTGGCGCGTCACCGACACGGTCACGGGGACGGGAGACGGGGCGTGCTCGCTCATGCCCCCCAGACTAGGAAGTCGGTGCCGCCGCCGTCGCGTCCGCCGGTGCCCGCCGCTGGGTGACGATCTCCACACCGGCCCACGCGACGGCCACGACGGCCCAGCCGCCGACGACGTCGAGCAGCCAGTGGTTGCCGGTCCCGACCACGACGAACGCCGTGACGAGGGCGTGCGCCCAGCCCAGGGTGCGCCAGACCCGACCGACCCCGGCCGCGGTGAGGGCGAGCGCGACCCACAGCGCCCAGCCAGCGTGCAGCGACGGGAAGGCCGCGAGCTCGTTGGTCAGGTCGCCCATGCCGCGCGGGGCGGACGCGTCGGACCCCCACCAGCCCGCGGCCGAGTGCAGGGCGAGCACGTCGGTGTAGCCCTCCACGAAGCGCGGCGGGGCCATCGGCACGGTCAGGTAGCAGGCCAGACCGGCCAACGAGGCCACGACGAGCGACGTGCGCGCGCGCCCGTACAGC
>NZ_LUNH01000078.1:0-8016 GCF_001628525.1 Aeromicrobium sp. REDSEA-S38_B2
GTGCCTCCCTGAGCGCCAGCGAGGGGAGGTGTATCGAGACCACTCTGGGCTGTCGCTGGGGGTTGGTTCGCGCTGGGCTGTTGCCGGGTGGTCTCGATACGTCCGAGCCTCGCAAGCTCGCTCGGACTACTCGACCAGCGGACGCCACCGCTGGTCGAGTGCCTCCACGAGCGCCAGCGAGGGGAGGTGTATCGAGACCACTCTGGGCTGTCGCTGGGGGGTTGGTTCGCGCTGGGCCGTTGCGGGGTGGTCTCGATACGCGGCCGCGGCGCTCGTTCCTCACGCGTGGCCGCTACTCGACCAGCGGAATCTTGCGCTGGTCGTGTCGGCGCCGTCCGGGCGTATCGAGACCACTCCACGCCGACGCTGGGGGCTGGGCCCGCGCTGGCGGGATGCGCGGAGTGGTGGGTGCGCAGAGTTCATCTCGGCGTTACATGACGCGCAGCGTGTCGCCGCGCCCGGGCACGGGGGCGGACGTACGTTGCGAGGGTGTTGATGCTCGCCCCGGAGCCCAGCCGCCCCACACCCACCGAGTAGGGAAGGGCCGGCGCAGGGGCGCGCGGGTTCTTCGCAGGGAGTCAGACATGACTGTCAAGCAGCCCGTCAGCGCCGCCGCCACCTCCGCCGAGGCGGTCCGCACCTACGTCCTCGACACCAGCGTCCTGCTGGCCGACCCAGGGGCGGTGCATCGCTTCCACGAGCACGAGGTCGTCATCCCGGTCGTCGTCATCACCGAGCTCGAGGGCAAGCGCCACCACCCCGAGCTCGGCTACTTCGCCCGCACGGCACTGCGCTTCCTCGACGACCTGCGCGTCCAGCACGGCATGCTCGACGTCCCCCTGCCCATCGGCACGGAGGGCGGCACGATCCGCGTCGAGCTGAACCACACCAACCCCGAGGCCCTGCCCGCCGGCTTCCGCCTCGGCGACAACGACACGCGCATCCTCGCCGTCGCGAAGAACCTCGCCGACGAGGGGCGCCACGTCACGCTCGTCTCCAAGGACCTGCCGATGCGGGTCAAGGCGTCGGCGGTCGGCCTGTCGGCGGAGGAGTACCGCGCCGAGCTGGCCCTCGAGTCCGGCTGGACCGGCATGCGCGAGCTCGAGGTCGACTCCGCCGACCTCGACGCGCTGTACGAGGAGGGCAGCCTCGACGTCGCCCTCCTGGACGACGAGACCGCGCGCGACCTCCCGTGCCACACGGGGTTGGTGCTGCTGTCGGACAAGGGCAGCGGGCTCGGCCGGATCACGCCCGACAAGCGGGTGCAGCTGGTCCGCGGCGACCGCGACGCGTTCGGCCTGCACGGCCGCTCGGCCGAGCAGCGCGTCGCGCTCGACCTGCTCCTCGACCCCGAGGTCGGGATCGTGTCGCTCGGTGGCCGCGCCGGCACCGGCAAGTCGGCGCTCGCGATCTGCGCGGGCCTCGAGGCGGTCATGGAGCGCCGTCAGCACAAGAAGGTCGTCGTGTTCCGTCCGCTGTATGCGGTCGGCGGGCAGGAGCTCGGCTACCTGCCGGGCAGCTCCGACGAGAAGATGGGGCCCTGGGCGCAGGCCGTGTTCGACACCCTCGGCGCCGTCGCGTCGCCGCACGTCGTCGACGAGATTCTCGACCGCGGGATGCTCGAGGTCCTGCCGCTGACCCACATCCGGGGTCGGTCGCTGCACGACGCGTACGTCATCGTCGACGAGGCGCAGTCGCTGGAGCGCAACGTGCTCCTCACGGTGCTCTCGCGCATCGGCGCGAACTCCAAGGTGGTCCTGACCCACGACGTCGCGCAGCGCGACAACCTGCGCGTCGGACGCCACGACGGCGTCGTCGCGGTGGTCGAGAAGCTCAAGGGCCACCCGCTGTTCGCGCACGTCACCCTCACCCGGTCCGAGCGGTCGCCTGTCGCCGCGCTCGTCACCGAGATGCTGGAGGACATCGGCATCTGACGCCCTCCTGGAGGCGGATGCGGACACCGCGTGCCGGACGTCGCAACGACGTCCGGCACGCGGTCTGCTGTGGCAGAGTGACCCCGTGACCAGGAGGGGCGTGTCCGCGGCGTTCGTCGCTGCCTCCATGCTGCTCGCGGCCGCCTGCGGCGGCTCACCCGACGAGGACGCCGTCGACGACGTGCCCGTGCTGCACTGGTACGTGGGCCCCGAGCGCGCCGACGTCGACGCGCTCGCGCAGACCTGCAGCGAGGGCTCCGGCGGCGACTACCGCATCGAGGTCGAGCGGCTGCCCGACGACGTCGAGGAGCGGCACGCGACGCTGATGCGCCGGCTGCTCGCGAAGGACGACTCGATCGACCTGTTCAGCATGGACACCGCGTGGAGCGCGGAGATGGCGGCCGCGCAGGTGCTCGCGCCCGTCCCGGAGGACCTCAAGACCCCGTTCGCGCAGGACGTCGCACCGGCCGCGCTGCGCTCGGTGACGGTCGACGGGCTGGTCGTCGCCGCGCCCTGGACCTTCGACCCGTGGCTGCTGTGGTGGCGGGGCAACACGGCCGAACGGGCCGGGCTCGACACGACCAAGCCGGTCTCGTGGGACGACCTGCTGACGGGTGCCGAGCGCACCGGTCGCCAGGTGCTCGTCGACGACCCCGACGGCGAGGGCCTCGCGGCGTGGGTGGACGCGCTCGTCGCCGGCGCCGGTGGCACGCTGCTGAAGGGCGCCGGACGCAGTCCTGAGGTGGGTCTGGACTCCGCGGCCGGCCGCACGGCCGCCCGCATCGTGAGCCGGCTGGGCCGGTCCGGTCTCGGCGCCGATCCGTCGGTCGACGCCGCTGAGGGGCTCGCGCGCCGCGGGGGGTTCGTGCTCGCGCCCAGCTCGTTCGTCTCCGACCCTGCCGTCGCACCCGTGGCCAGCGACCTGCAGTGGGCGGCGTTCCCCGAGGTCGACGGCACGCCGGCCGCGCCCAGCACGGGGGTCGCGCTCGCCGTGCCGTTGTTCGCGCCCGACACGTCGCTGTCGTACGAGGCGATCTCGTGCCTGACCTCCGACGACCTCCTCGCCTCGGTCATGACCGGCTCGGGGCACAGCGCGGCGCGTGTGAGCACCTACGACCTCGATGCCGTGAAGGCCGGGTATCCGCTCGCCGACGTCACCCGTCCGGCCGTCGACACCGCGGTCACGCTGCCGTCCACCCCGTACTGGATGCAGGCGCGGGCGGCGCTCGTGAAGACGTGGACGCCGATCTCCTCGGTCGGGTCGGCCACCCCGCGCCGTTCCCAGGCGGCGGTCCGCGACGCCGTCGCCGGGAGGCTGCCGTGAGCACCGAGCAGCCCGTCCAGCCCCAGCAGCCGGAGCCGGCCGACGTGGTCGAGACGTCGACGGCCGTGACCGCGGACGAGGAGCACGACCTCGCCCCGATCGGTCCGGCGCCCACGCGGCGACGACGCCGTCGTCGTGCAGCGGCGTCGCCCCGACGCCGACGCTCGGGCTGGCCGCTGCTGGCGCCGACGGCGCTGGTCCTCGCGGCCCTGACGCTCTGGCCGCTCGGCCTCCTGCTCTGGACCTCCCTGCGGCGCTCGTCGAGCACCGTCGGCGACGACACGTTCGTGGGGCTCGACAACCTGACCGGGCTGCTCGGCGACCGCTCCTGGTGGCTCGCCGTGTCGGTGACGCTGCTGCTCGTCGTCGTGGCCGTCGGCGTGCAGCTCGTGCTCGCCTCCGTCGTGGCCGCGAGCATCCGTCGGCTGCGCCTGCCGCTGGCCGTGGTGTCGGTGCTGCTGCTCGCACCGTTCGCGCTGCTGCCCGTCGTGACGGCCTCGGTGTGGCGCGACGCCGTCACCTCGGGCGTCGGTCCCGCCTGGTTCGGCTACGACGGCGGGTCGAGCGCCGCGGCGGCGTTCGCCGTGGTGGCGGCCGAGGTCTGGCGCGGCACGGGTGTGACGGCAGTGATCCTGCTCGTCGGACTCACGCGCGTCGACCGTCGGCTCATCGACTCGGCCGTGGCCGACGGCGCCACCTCGTGGCAGCGGCTCCTGCGCGTCACGTGGCCCGCCGCCGCGCCGGCCGTGGCGGTGGCCGTCCTCTACCGCGCGACGGACGCGCTCCGCGCGCTGGAGGGTCCGCTGCTCGCGGCGCCCTCCGGCGGGGTGCGCACCGTGCCCGTGCTGACGTGGGAGACGACCTTCGAGAGCTTCGAGCGAGGTCTCGGAGCAGCCTCCGGCGTCCTGCTGCTGGTGCTGACGGGCCTGGTCGCAGCCGTCCTCGTCGCCGTCCTGCGACCCGGGAGGCGTGCGTGAACCCCACCGTCCGCTCCCGGCTGTGGGCCGCCGGCACCGCGTTCGTCGTCGGCTTCGTGCTCGCCAACGTCGGCGTCCTCGTCGTCACGGGCGCCGACCGCTGGCTCTGGGTCGCCGTCGCGGCCGTCCTCATGGGCACGGGCGCCGTCGGCGTGCTCGTCGCCGACACCCGCCGTCGGCTGTCGCTGTGGGCGGTGCTCGGTCTCGAGCTGGCCGTGGTGGGCACCGTCGCGCCCTTGTGGTGGACCGCAGCCGTCGCCCTCACCCCGTCGGGCACGGCGGCGACGTCGATGCTCCCGTCGAGCCCGCGCTGGTCCGTCCTCGGCGACGCGCTGCGGCGCGACGACGTGCGCGAGGCCGCGCTCACCAGCGTCGTCGTCGCCACCGCGGCCACCGTCGTCGCGATGCTCGTCGCCGTCCCGGCGGCCTACGCGCTGGCGCGTCGTCGGGTGCGCGGGAGTCGGGCCGTCCCCGTCGTCGTGGTGGGGGTCCTGCTGCTGCCGCTCGTCGCCTTCGCCGGACCGTGGTCGGACACGGCCGACGCCCTCGGCCTGCTCGGCTCCCGCTGGGCGGTCGCGCCGGTCCTGCTTCTCGTCGCCGTCCCGCTGGCCGTCTTCCTCAGCATCCCCGTCCTGCGCGACGCCCCGTGGTCGCTGCGCGACTCGATCCGCAGCGACGGCGCCGACCGCCGGCAGGAGCTGCGCGCGTTCGCCGTGCCGGTGCTGCTGCCCGACCTGCTCGTCGTCGCCGCCCTCGTGTGGGTGCTGTCGGCCCAGGACGTGGTGCTCGGCGCCGCCCTGGGACCCACGCCAGACGCCCGCACGCTGCCCGCCACCCTGCTCCTCGGGCAGGTGCCGCCCGCGCAGGCCGCGGCGGTCGGGCTGCTGTGGCTGCTGCCCGTCATCGTCCTCCTCGCGGTCGCGCCCCGCCGCGTCCGCCGCCTGATCGGAAGGGACCACCCATGACCTCGATGGAGCTGAGGGGCGTGCGCCTGGACGCCCTCGACGGCACGCCGCTGCTCGACGGGCTCGACCTCGTGGTGCCCGACGGCAGCACGACCGCGCTCTGCGGCCCGGCCGGCGCCGGCAAGTCGGCCGTGCTTCGCGTGCTCGTGGGCCTGGAGGAGCAGACCGAGGGCGACGTGCTGCTCGACGACATCGTCGTGAACGCGGTAGGCCCCCGCGACCGTGACCTCGCGCTCGTGCTCCAGGACTACGTGCTCCACCCCCACCTCGACGTCCACGACAACCTGGCCTTCGCGACCCGGCTGCGCCGCGGGCACGACAAGGTGGCGCTCGCGGAACGGATCGACGAGGTCGCCGCCTTCCTCGCCCTCGACTCGCTCCTCGACGCCAAGCCCGCCGAGCTCGAGCCGGCCCAGCGTCAGCGCGTCGCCATCGGCCGTGGGCTCGTGCGCGACGCCCTGGGCTACCTGTTCGACGACCCGTTCAGCGCGCAGGCCGACCGGGTCCGCACGCACGTCCGGTCGGTCACCCTGCAGTGGCAGCGCGACGAGGGTCGGACGTCGCTGTTCACCACGTCGCGCCCCGACGAGGCGCTCACCCTCGCCGACCGCGTGGCCGTCATGCACCGCGGCGTCGTGCACCAGACGGGGACGCCCGACGAGGTCTACGCCGACCCCGCCGACCTCTTCGTCGCCGCCTTCCTCGGGCAGCCCGCGATGAACCTGCTGCCGGCCACGGTCGAGGACGGCCGTCTCGTGACGCCGGTCCTGACCATCCCGCTCGACGCCGCGGCGCGGGACGCCCTCGGCGATCGCAGCCACGTCGTCGTGGGGGTGCGCCCCGAGCACTGCGAGGAGGCGGCACCCGTTGCCGACCCGGCCCCGACCGACGCCCCCCTGACCGCCGGCGCGATCGCGGCCCAGGCCGAGGCCGAGACCAAGGTCGAGGTCGTCGGCGAGGTCGACGACGTCGAGTGGCGCGGCGGCACGCAGCTCGTCTACGTCGGGTACGACCTCGACGACGACGTCCAGGCCATGCTCGAGGACGTCGAGGACGAGCTCGACTTCGACCTCTTCCAGAACTTCTTCGTCGCCGAGCTGCCGGCCGCCGACCGCCGCCGGGCGGGCGACACGGTCCGGCTGGCCGTGCCGCGCTCGCAGGTGCTGGTGTTCGACGTCGCGACCGGCGCGCGCCTGCGCGGGTCGTGAGCGCGCGCCTCGGGACCGTCGCACGGTCCCTGCCGTTCCTCTGGGCCCTGCTGTGCACGGCCGCCTACACGACGCTGTCGCTGCTGCGGTTCCGCCGCTTCGACCCCACCTCCTGGGACAACGCGATCTTCGAGCAGGCGATCCGCGGCTACGCGCACCTCGGACTGCCGATCGTCGACATCAAGGGCCCGGGCTTCAACATCCTCGGCGACCACTTCTCGCCGATCACGGCGCTCGTGGCGCCGTTCTACCGGCTGTGGCCGTCGGCCCAGACCCTGCTCGTCGCGCAGGCCGTGCTGATCGGGGTGTCGGTGCTGGTCGTCAGCCGGCTGGCGGTGCGGCACGCCGGTCCGTGGGCGGGCGCGATGCTCGCCGTCGCCTACGGCATCTCCTTCGGCATCTCCGCGGCCGTGCAGTCGGACTTCCACGAGGTCGCGTTCGGCGCCCCGCTGCTCGCGCTGGCAGGCTCGGCGTACCTCGACCGCCGCTGGAACGCCGTCGTGGGCTGGTCGCTGCCGCTCCTGCTCGTCAAGGAGGACATGGGCGCGACGGTGCTCGTCATCGGGCTCGTGCTCATGCTCGCCGGCGAGCGTCGTCGTGGCACGCTGCTCGCAGCGGCCGGCGTGGTGGGCGCGGCGCTCGTCGTGCTCGTCGTGCTGCCGTCGGTGAACCCCGGCGGCGTCTACGACTACGCGTCCAGCGTCGGGGGCGACCGCGGCGTGGTCGCGACCCTGCTCGACGAGCCGGGTCGCAAGGCCCTCACGGTGCTGGTGACGCTCGCGGTGACCGGTCTCGCGGCGCTCGGGTCGCCCTGGGTGCTGCTCGTGCTGCCGACGTTCGCGTGGCGCTTCGTCGGCGACAACCCGTACTACTGGGGCACCGACTGGCACTACTCGCTGCTGCTCATGCCGATCGTGTTCGTCGCGGCCGTCGACACCATGCGGCGCTACCCGCCCGTGCGGTGGACGGCGGTGCCCGCGCTCGTCGTGTCGCTCGCGCTGCTGCCGTCGACGCCGCTGTGGGCGCTGACCCGGGGGGAGACGTACGAGGTGCCCGACCGCGCGGCGGTCGCCCAGCGCGTGGTCGACATGGTGCCCGACGGCGCGTCGGTCGTGACCGACATCGGCGTCATCACGCACCTCGCCACGGACCACGACGTCTACTGGCTCGGCACGGTCGGCACCGCCCCGCTCCCCGACGGCGAGCCGGAGTACGTCCTGCTCGACCAGTGGGCCGGCGTCGGCTCGCCCCCGGACGCCCGCACCTGGGCCGAGCAGACCTTCGGCGGCACCTGGGTGACCGTCTGGGACGCCGACGGCTACCAGCTCGCCCGCCGCGCCTGAACGCGGTGCCGCTGGGATTGGCCTGCGCTGAGCCGTTGCCGGGTGGCCTCGATACGTCAGGACTTCGCAAGCTCGTCCTGACTACTCGACCAGCGGCGGGTTCCGCTGGTCGAATAGCGCGGAGCCGCGAGGTACGAGCGTGCTCCGGGCGTATCGAGACCACTCTGGGCTGTCGCTGGGGGTTGGGTCGCGCTGAGCCGTTGCCGGGTGGTCTCGATACGTCAGGACTTCGCAAGCTCGTCCTGACTACTCGACCAGCGGCGGG
>NZ_LUNH01000079.1:0-20234 GCF_001628525.1 Aeromicrobium sp. REDSEA-S38_B2
GTGCAGTAGCGTGCGAGCCATGTCACAGACCGACGAGTCCGCGGCCACCCCTGACGCCGACGGCGAGAGCTCCGCCCCCACTGCACACAGTGCAGATGATGTGCGCTCCGCGCACGGGGGAGTCCACGCGCTCGAGGTGGCCCGCGCCCACGGCGTGCAGGCCATGTTCACGCTCTCCGGCGCCCACGTGTTCCCCATGTACGACGCCGCGGTCACCGCCGACGACCCGATGCCCATCATCGACGTACGGCACGAGCCGACCGCCGTGTTCGCCGCCGAGGCCGTCGGCAAGCTGACCCGCACCCCGGGCCTCGCCGTGCTCACGGCCGGCCCGGGCGTCACCAACGGCGTCAGCCCGGTCGCGCAGGCCCACTTCGCCGGGTCGCCGCTCGTGGTCGTCGGCGGCCGCGCCCCGGCCGGCCGCTGGGGCATGGGCACCCTGCAGGAGCTCGACCACCCGCCGATCTTCGAGACCGTCTCGACGTGGGCGGCCACCGCGCACACCCTCGCCGACATCGCCCCCACCGTCCACGAGGCGTTCAACCGCGCCGGGTCCTCGCACCGCGGGCCGACCTTCGTCGACGTCCCGATGGACGAGTTCTTCAACGCCGGACCCCTGGGCGCCGCCACGGGTCCGGACCGGGCTCCCCTGCAGCCCGACGCCGACGACCTGAACCGCGTCGCTCGACTCCTGCAGGACGCCCACCACCCCGTGCTCGTCCTCGGGACCGACGTCTGGGCCGACGGCGCCGAGGACGCCGCGTCGCGCTTCGCCGCCGAGACCGGCATCCCCGTCATCGCCAACGGCATGGGTCGCGGGCTCCTGCCGGGTGGCCACCCCCAGCTCGTCACCAAGGCCCGCTCCGCCGCGTTCTCGGGGGCCGACCTCGTCGTCGTCGCCGGCACGCCGCTCGACTTCCGTCTCGGCTACGGCGTCTTCGGGGGCAAGGACGGCGCCACGCCGGCGCGGGTCGTCCACCTCGCCGACTCCCCCGGCCAGCTCTCGACCCACGCCGACCTCGCCGGGTCGGCCGCCGGCGACCTGACGCTCGTGCTCGACGGCATCCTGGCCGCACTGCAGTCGGCGCCCGGCTCCCGGCCGGACTGGTCGTCCTGGCTCGGCCAGCTGCAGGACCTCGTCTCCGCCGCGGCCGCGCGCGACGTCGACCTGCTCGCGTCGGCCAGTGACCCCATCCACCCGGCACGGATCTACGGCGAGCTGCTCCCCCGCCTCGCCGACGACGCCGTCGTCATCGGCGACGGCGGCGACTTCGTGTCGTTCGCCGGGAAGTTCGTCGAGCCGCAGCGACCCGGCGGCTGGCTCGACCCCGGACCCTACGGCTGCCTGGGCGCCGGCATGGGCGCCGCCATGGCGGCCCGCATCACGCGACCTTCGAGCCAGGTCGTCGTGCTGTTCGGCGACGGCGCCGCCGGCATGTCGCTCATGGACGTCGACACCCTCGTGCGCCACGACCTGCCCGTCGTCATGGTCGTCGGCAACAACTCCGCGTGGGGGCTGGAGAAGAGCCCCATGCAGATGCTCTACGGCTACGACGTCGCCGCCGACCTCGCACCGCACACGCGCTACGACCAGGTCGTCACCGCGCTCGGCGGCGGTGGCGAGATGGTGACCGACCCCGCGCAGATCGGGCCGGCGCTCGACCGCGCGTTCGCGTCGGGCGTGCCCTACCTCGTGAACGTCATGACCGACGTGTCCGCGGAGTACCCGCGCACCACGCACGGCGTGTGAGCCACGGCCCGTCGTCGTCGCGACCGCCGGTCGGGACGACGACGAGTTAGGCTAACCTCACTCGCATGGGACGACGTGGACGCGGCACGAGCACGACGTCGCCCGACGCACCCACCACCGCGCCGGCCACCGCCGGTGCCCTGCTCCGCCGGGCGCTGCGCCGCAACGGACGCGAGCTCGGCCGCGGCTATCCCCTGCTGACGCTCTGGCAGCTCAGCGAGACCCTCGTGCCCGTCGTCATCGGGCTCGTCGTCGACCAGGCCGTCGACGGCGGCGGTCTCGGCGACCTCGCCTGGACGCTCGGCGTGCTCGTCGCGCTCTTCGTGGTGCTCAGCAACGGCTACCGCTTCGGTGCGCGCTTCATCAAGCAGGGCATCGAGCGCGAGGCGCACGCGCTGCGCGTCGAGGTCGCGGGGCACGTGCTGCACCCCCGGGGCGCGCGGACCGACCGGCTCGCCGGCGAGACCCTCTCGATCGCGACGTCCGACGCCGACCTCGTGCCGATGGCCCTGCACCAGCTCGGCTACGCGATCGCGTCCCTCGTCGCAGTGCTCGTGACGGCCGCGTACGTGCTCCGCGTCGACGTCGTGCTGGGCCTGCTCATCCTGCTCGGGGTGCCCGCCGTGCTCGTCGCGATCCAGGCGCTCGCCCCGCTGGTCGCACGCCGCACCGCCCGGCAGCAGGAGAGCACGGCGGCCGCCTCGGGACTCGCGGCCGACCTGCTCGAGGGCCTGCGCCCGCTCAAGGGCATCGGCGGCGAGGACGTGGCCCTGCGTCGCTACCGTGCCGCGAGCACCCGGGCGAGCGACGACACCGTCGCCGTCGCCCGGTCCTGGGGCTACCTCGACGGCTTCACCACCGCGCTCAGCGGCCTGCTGCTCGCCGCGGTCGCGCTGCTCGCCGGACGTCGCGCCCTCGACGGCGACATCAGCCTCGGCGAGCTGATCGCGCTGGTCGGCCTCACGCAGTTCCTCGCCGAGCCGCTGCGCGGTCTCGGCGACGTGAGCGCGCAGTTCGCGGCGTCGCGCGCGTCAGCCGCGCGCATCGTCGACTTCCTCGCGACGCCTCGCGTCCTCGCACCCGGAGGTCGCGCGCCCAGCCAGGACCGGCCCGAGCTCGTGCTCGACGACGTCGTGGCAGGTCCGCTCGACGGGCTCAGCCTGCACCTGCGCCACGACGAGCTCGTCGCCGTCGCGGTCGACGAGCCTGCGGTCTCCGACGCCCTGGTGGCCCTGCTCTCCGGCGACCTCGACCTCGACTCCGGACGCGCGCGCCTCGGCGACGTCGACCTCGCCGAGCTGTCCGTGGCCGGACGTCGCCGGCACCTGCTCGTCGTCGCGCACCACGGCGGCATCACGGAGGGCACGCTGCGCACCACCGTCGACCCGGGCGGGCAGCACGACGACGACGCGCTCGCCCCGGCCCTCACCGCCTCGGCCGCCGACGACGTCGTCCGTCTGCACCCCGACGGGCTGGACCGCCCGGTCCGCGCCGGCGGCAGCAGCCTCTCCGGCGGCCAGCGGCAGCGGCTCGCCCTGGCGCGCGCCCTGGCTACCGACCGACCCGTCGTCGTCCTGCAGGACCCGACGAGCGCCGTCGACGCCGTGACCGAGCAGGCCGTGGCCGACGGGGTGCGACGTCTGCGCACCGGACGGTCCACCCTCGTGCTGACCTCCAGCCCGGCCCTGCTGCGCGCCGCCGACCGCGTGCTCGTCGTGCGCGGTGGACGCGTGGTCGCCGAGGGCACGCACCTGGACCTGCTCCGCGACGCCGACTACCGCGAGGCGGTCGAGCGATGAGCCAGACCCAGCACGCCGACCAGCTCCTGCCGGTCGCCGACGGTCGCAGCACCACGCGCGTCGCGTGGCGTCTGCTGCGCGCGCGTCGAGGCAGCCTGGCGCTGACCGTGGCCGCCTTCCTGGTGACCGGCTTCGCCGGCATCGTGCCGGTGCTCATGATCGGCCGCGTCGTCGACGTCGTGCGTGACGACGGCACCTTCGCAGAGGTGCTCGCGCCGGTCGCCGTCATGCTGGCCGCCGCGGTCGTCGCCGCGGTGTCGACCACCGTGTCGACGGCAGCGCTCGCCAGGACGGTGGCACCCGCCCTGGCGGAGCTGCGCGAGGAGGTGCTCGACCGAGCCCTCCACCTCGACTCCCAGCAGCTCGAGGCGGCCGGCGTCGGCGACGTCCTCGGACGCGTGGGCGACGACGTGCGGCGCGTCACCGAGTCGCTCGACGAGGCCATCCCGATGCTCCTCACGTCGGTCTCGGCGATCGCCTTCACCGTCGGCGGCCTCTTCACGCTCGACTGGCGGCTGGGCTTGGCAGGTCTCGCTGCCGCGCCGGGCTACGTGCTCGGCATGCGGTGGTACCTGCCGCGCTCGATCCCGTACTACCGGGCCGAGCGCACGGCCGAGGGCGCGCGCGCCGAGGTGCTCGTGACCGGCGTGCGCGACGCGCCGACGCTGCGTGCGTTCGGTGTCGAGGACATCGCCCTCGAGCGGGTGGAGCGACGTTCCGGCGACGCCGTCGCGATCACGCTCGACGTCTTCCGCCTCTACACGCGGCTCGGCGCCCGCATGAACGCGTCGGAGTGCGTCGGGCTCGTCGTCGTCCTGGCGACGGGGTACGCCCTCGTCAGCACCGGCTCCGCCAGCGTCGGTGACGCGACGGCCGCGGCGCTCTTCTTCCACCGGCTGTTCAACCCGATCGGTGCGGTGCTCTACGTCTTCGACGCCGCACAGGCCAGTGGTGCCGCCCTCGCGCGCCTGGCCGGGGTCGCGCTCATCCCGCCGCGCGACGTCGCGCCGGTCGACGCGGGGCCCGAGCCGGTGCTCACGCTGCAGGGCGTGCACCACGCGTACGAGACCGGCCGGCCCGTGCTCGCCCCCGTCGACCTGACGATCCAGCCCGGCGAGCACGTCGCCGTCGTCGGTGCGACGGGCGCCGGCAAGTCGACGCTCGGCGGCATCGCGGCCGGGACGCTGCGGCCCACCGGAGGCCACGTCCGGCTCGGCGCGCTCGACGTGACCACGGCACCCGAGCCCGTCGTGCGCCGGCACGTGGCCCTCGTGTCGCAGGAGGTGCACGTGTTCGCCGGCAGCCTGCGCGACAACCTGCTGCTGGCCCGGGCCGACGCCGACGACGACGCGCTGTGGAGCGCCCTCGCGACCACCGACGCCGCCGGCTGGGCCCGCGCGCTCCCCCACGGCCTGGACACCGTGGTCGGCGACCTCGGGCACCCGCTCACCCCGGCCCAGACGCAGCAGCTCGCCCTCAGCCGCGTCGCCCTGCTCGACCCGCAGGTGGTCGTGCTCGACGAGGCGACGGCGGAGGCCGGCTCGTCGGGCGCCCGCGAGCTCGAGCAGGCGGCCGCCGCGGTCACGCACGGTCGGGCGGCACTGGTCATCGCGCACCGGCTCACCCAGGCCCGGACCGCCGACCGCGTGCTCGTGATGGAGGACGGTGCCGTCGTCGAGGAGGGCTCGCACGAGACGCTCCTGCGCGCCGGCGGGCGCTACGCGCAGCTGTGGGCGGCGTGGTCCGACACCGGCGAGCAGCCCGTCGGGCAGGCTTGACCCGACCCGTCCGCTGACCCAGGAGGACCCATGCCCCGCACCGCGACCGTGACCCACGTGGTGGGCGACGCCGACACCGCCGCCGCCCTCGGCAGCGGGGACCTCGCCGTGCTCGCCACTCCTCGGCTGCTGGCCTGGCTCGAGGAGGCCACCCGCGCAGCGCTCGACCTGGACGAGCACCGCACGAGCGTCGGCACCCGCGTCGAGGTCGAGCACGTGGCCGCCAGCCCCGTCGGCGCGACGGTGACCGCGACCGCCGACGTCACCTACGAGGACGGCCGGCTCCTGCGGTTCCGGGTGGCCGCGCACGACGCCCACGGGACGATCGTCGCCCATGGCGAGGTCCGGCGCGTCGTCGTCGACCGTGAGCGCTTCCTGTCGCGCCTGCCCACTCCCTGACCCTCCCCGACCCGTCGCTCCAGGGCGTGTGCCGCGCCGGCGGGCCCGTGTGGGACCATGGACGCTGGACGTCTGAGGAGGACCATCATGGGTAAGACCGGCCGCAAGCGCCGCGCGCGTCGCAAGAAGGGCGCCAACCACGGCAAGCGCCCCAACGCGTGACCTGACGCTCCCCGCGAGCGCAGACGATCGAAGCCCCCACCGGCCCACGCCGGCGGGGGCTTCGACGCGTCGGGGTGTTGCGCGCGTGGGGGCTGGACTTGCGCGGGGCCTTGGCCTTGCTGGTGCGCTGCCGCAGGGGGTCTCCACCTGCTGGTGCGCAGCCGCGGGAGGTCCGGGCTTGCTGGTGCGCTGCCTCGGCTTTCGCTGGGTGTGGTCTCCGCAAGGGCCTCGACCGGGCGGCTGGCGACCGCGCTGGTCTGGGGTCTCGGGCGGCGGGTTGGTGCTGGGGGTGGATGCACGATTCTGCGTTCGTGCGTCGGTGTTCAAGGCTTCTGCGTTTCCTACGGGATCCCGTCACCAACGCAGAAGCGTTCGACCTCGAACGCACGAAGGAAGAATCGTGGGTGCCCTTGGGGGTGGGGTGGGCAGCGCTTCTCCCTTCTCGTGGCACGTGCCACGAGAAGGGAGAAGCACTGCCACCTCTGACCCCTTCGGCGGTGGATCCTCCACCTGTACAGCGCTCAGCAGGTGGCAGACCCACCGCCGACGGCGATTCGGTGGCAGATCCACCGCTGAGGGGGCGCGAACGCAGATCGCCAGCGCAGCCGCAGGTCGAGCACGAACCCGCACCCACGCAGCCGCAGGAGACGCCCCGACGCCCCTCCCCGAGCACGGGGAGGGGCGGCGGTGGGTGGGTCAGGAGGTGCGGTACTCGGTGATCTGGACCTGCACGGCCCGGATCGAGAGGAGCACCTTGTCGCGCAGCGGCTCGGGGGCGACCTCGCTGCAGGAGCGGTGCACGAGCGCCTTCACGAGACGCTCAAGGTCGTACTCGGTCAGGCACTGGCTGCAGTCGTCGATGTGCGCCTGGATCTCGTCGCAGCTCGCGCTGTCGATCTCCGAGTCGAGGAACAGGTAGAGGTTCTCGAGGGCCTTGGAGCAGTCGGGGCCGTCGCAGCCTCCGGTGGCGGTGGGCTCTGCGCTCACTGGTCGCTCACCCCGCTCGCCACGGCCATGCCGCGGTCACGGGCGTAGTCGGCCAGCAGCTCGCGCAACTGACGTCGACCACGGTGCAGACGGGACATCACGGTGCCGATGGGCGTGCCCATGATCTCCGCGATCTCCTTGTACGGGAAGCCCTCGACGTCAGCCAGGTACACCGCGTAGCGGAAGTCCTCGGGCAGCGCCTGCAGCGCGTCCTTGACGTCGCTGTCGGGCAGCCGCTCGAGCGCCTCCATCTCCGCGGACTTCAGGCCCGAGGACGAGTGCGCCTCGGCCGCCGCGATCTGCCAGTCCTCGATCTCGTCGGTGACCTGCTGCGGCTGACGCTGCTTCTTGCGGTAGGAGTTGATGTAGGTGTTCGTGAGGATCCGGTACAGCCACGCCTTGAGGTTCGTGCCCGGCTTGTACTGGTGGAACGCGCTGAACGCCTTCGCGTAGGTCTCCTGCACGAGGTCCTCGGCGTCCTGCGGGTTGCGCGTCATGCGCAGACCGGCCGAGTAGAGCTGGTTCAGGAACGGCATCGCCTCGGCCTCGAAGCGGACCTGGCGCTGCTCAGGCGTCTCGGTCGCGACGTCGACGTCGCTGTAGTCGACCACGTCGGCGAGCAGGTCGACGGACGGGTCGGACGCGGTGCCCTCCGAGGGGCTGCCCTCCGTGGTCCTGGCGGAACGTTCTGGGGTGTCGGTCATCGTGCTCCAGCCTACTCCCGCGGTCCGACGGTCGCCTGGGGCGACGACGTCGACGGACAAGGACGGGGGGCTGGTGGTGGTGCGCTCAGGGCACGCGAGCATGTCGGCCTCCTTACACGCATCACAACGGTGCCCACCCTCGCCCTATTCCGAGGGCCCACGCAGCAGCCCCGCCTCACTCGGCCGGCAGCGGCTCCACGAGCTCCGGACCGTTGTGGCGCACGTTGTTCACCTGGGTGCTGACGGGCCACGCCTCGAGCCGGCCCGGCGTGGCCGGGACCAGCAGGTCGAGGAGCTCGCCGGCCGGGCGGGCGATCGGAGCCAGCCAGGTGTCGCGGACCTCGGGCCGCACGAGGAGCGGGGCGCGGTCGTGCAACAGGCCGTCGGCACCCTCCGCGCTGGTCGTGAGGATGGTGAAGGTGAGCAGCCACGGCTCGTCGCGCGACGGGCGCCAGAACTCGTACAGACCCGCCAGGGCGAGCACGTCGCGGGCGTCGCCGTCGCCGGCCGCCGTGATGTAGAACGGCTGCTTCGGCGCCTTTGGGCCCTCCCCCGCGTACCACTCGTAGTAGCCGTCGGCGGGCACGATCGCCCGACGTCGCGCGAACGCCGAACGGAACGCCGGCTTCTCGGCCACCGTCTCGGACCGCGCGTTGATCATCCGGTTGCCGATCGAGCGGTCCTTCGCCCAGCTGGGCACGAGTCCCCACGTGGCGGCGTGCAGCTCGCGCCGCGGCGGGGCCGCCTCGTCGGCGTCGTCGCGCCGGCGCCCCACGACCAGCGGCGCCTGCTTGGTGGGCGCCACGTTCCAGTCGGGCGCGGGCAGCTCGACGCCGTCGCCGAGACCGGCCGCGAACGCGTCGTCGAGCTCGGCGGACGTCCGGGTGGTCGCGTACCTGCCGCACATGGTCCGAGCCTCCCACAGTGCACCGACATCAGCGTCTCAGCGACGCGGGGCCCGTCCCCGCCGGTCAGGACGACAGCGCGTGGAGCAGGCCCGGCAGGTCCTCGGCCGTGGGCGGAAGCTCCTCCACCCACAGCCGAGGTGCCGCGCCACCCGCCGGCGTGCGCCCGAGAAGCACACCGACGAGCGCGAGGGTCGTGGCATCGGCGCGCTCCCTCGCCGACACCACCACGAAGCGCCCCGGTCCCACCCGGGCGACGGTCTCGCCGCCCGGGTACACCGACCTGAGCACCTGGCCCACCTCGATGGCCCGCACCGACGTCTCGAGCGAGGACCTCGCCCGTCCGACGCCGACGTCGACCACCACGAGCACGTGCCCGTCGCCTGCGCGCTGCTCCTCGACAGCGGCGGCGCGGTACACGTCACCCAACCTGCTGTGCAGGTGCGGGACCGTCGACAACGACGTCAACGGGTCCTCGCAGCCTGCCTCGTGCACCCGTGCCACGGCACGTTCGGCCCACCCGAGGCACGCCGCCCGCACGGCCACGTGCCGTGGGGCGCCGTCGAAGGCCTCCTCGACGAGGTCGATCACCTCGTCGAGAGGGGACCCGTCGAGCGCTGCACTCGCTCCCACCACGTGTGCAACGTCCTCGACGTCGGTCCGACCGTCACGGACGGCGTCGGCGAGCAGCGCTACCGCGCGTCGCGTGTCCTCCATGTCGGTCCCCCTCTCGTGTCGGTCGCAGGAGGAACGGATGGGCCGACGTTCCATGACGCGGTACCGACGACTTTTTTTCCGAGCCGTCCCGCCGGTCGTGACGTCGAGGCCGCTCGCTCGTTGGACACCTCGGGAGCTTGGACGAGGGAGACGATCGTGCGGGACGCGCAGGCCACGACGCTGGACAGCAGCGACGCGGAGCTCATCCGCGCCGTGCGCGCCGGTGACACGAGCGCCTACGCCGTCCTCTTCCAGCGTCACGTGCAGGCGGCGACGCGTCTCGCCCGCCAGCTCCTCACGACCGGCGAGGCCGACGACCTCGTCTCCGAGGCCTTCCTCAAGGTCCTCGCTGTGCTGCAGGACGGCCGCGGGCCCGACGAGGCGTTCCGCGCCTACCTCCTGACCTCGGTGCGGCGTCTGCACGTCGACCGGGTCCGTGCGACCTCCCGCACCCGGCCGACCGACGACGACGCCGTGCTCGACCGTGGCGTGCCCTTCGAGGACGCGGTGAGCATCGCGTTCGAGAACGACGCGGCGGCCCGCGCGTTCGCGTCCCTTCCCGAGCGGTGGCAGCTCGTCCTCTGGCACGTCGAGGTCGAGGGCCAGAAGCCCGCTGCCGTCGCCCCGCTGCTCGGCATGAGCCCGAACGCCGTCTCCGCCCTTGCCTACCGTGCCCGCGAGGGGCTGCGCGCCGCCTACCTCGAGAGCCACGCGGCCACGACGACCGACGACACCTGCCGTCGTGTCACCCCCCTGCTCGGCGGCTACGTCCGTCAGACGCTGTCGCCGCGCGACACGGCGAAGGTCGACGAGCACCTCGACGGCTGCCGCCGGTGCACCGGGGTCCACCTCGAGCTCGTCGAGGTCAACCAGAACCTGCGCGGGCTCCTCGCCCCCGCCGTCCTGGGTCCGGCTGCCGCCGGCTACCTCGGGGCGACGGGCGTCGCGGCCACCGCGATCGCCGGCGCCGGGAGCCTGGCGGCCGGCAGCGCGATGGCCTCGGCCGGGTCCGCGGCGGCCAGCGGCACGGCAGCCACGAGCGTGGCGGCGGGCGGCGGGTTCGTCGCCGCCGGCGGGTACGCGGGTGCGTCCATGCTCACGTCGGCCGTCGTCGCCCAGGTCGCGCGCGTGGCCCTGGTCCCCGCGCAGGCCGCCGCCGCGACCGCCGCCACCGTCGGCACGCCCGCGGTCGTCGCCACGACGGTGGTCACGGGCGCGCTCACCACCGGGGTCGTGGTCGGGGGCACCGACCTCGTGCGGTCCGACCAGCCCTCGGTCGTGGCGTCGGCCTCACCCACCCCGACGCCCTCGCCCGAGCCCGGCACCGCCCCGCCGGTGTTCGCCACCCCGACACCGGAGCCGTCGCAGGAGGCAGGGTCCGCCGACCCCGCGCCGGTCGAGGAGCCGAGCACCGCACCCACCACGCCACCGACCACGGCGCCCGACGGCCGCCGCCGGTCACGTCCACCGACTTCGGCCTCGGGACACCCTCGGTGACCAACGACAGCACCTACCTGCAGCGGCGCATCATCGTGCCGATCACCGCCGACGGCGGCACCAACCCCGTGGCACGCACCGTCACGATCTCCATCGCCTTCGACCGCTCCGCGACCTTCCGGGGCGTGCCGGGCGGCGGCTGGACGTGCGACGCGTCGCGCAACGACCGCATCACCGCCCTCAGCTGCAGCAGGCTGATGCCGGCCGGCCAGGGCGGCACCTTCCCCTTCAAGGTGGCCGGCGCGGCCCCGGCCGGCACGATCCGCATCACCGCCCCCGAGGACCCGCGCTCGGACAACGACACCGTGCGCTTCAGCTCGGGCAGCTGGATCCTGCCGCTCTGACCTGCGCGCTGGATCACGATGCGCCTCCGCGCTGGCGTTGTGGAACCTGGCGACGTTGGCATGATGGGTCCATGACCGTCCTGCGCACCCTCGCCCGTCCCCTGCTCGCGTCGATGTTCGTGTACGGGGGTGTGAACGCCCTGCGCCACGCGTCGGCCATGGGCCCCAAGGCCGAGCCCGTCGCCGACGCGCTCGGACGCACCGCGCCGCAGCTCCAGACGTCGCCGACGAATCTCGTCCGCGTGAACGGCGCCGTGCACGTCGTCGCGGGCGCGGCGCTGGCCACCGGTCACTTCCCGCGCCTCTCGGCGGCCGTGCTCGCCGGCACCCTCGTCCCGACCACCGCGGTGGGGCACCCGTTCTGGAACGAGTCCGACCCGGCGTCGCGGCAGAACCAGACGATCCACTTCCTCAAGAACGTCTCGCTCATCGGCGGCCTGCTCATGAGCACGCTCGACCCCGACCCGCACAAGAAGTTCATCGGCACCCGCGCCAAGAACAAGGTCGTCGACGCAGCCGACGCCGTCGCGGAGCGCATCGACGACCTGCGTCCGTGAGCGCGACGGCCGTGGTCGCCGCGCGCTGCGGCGCCACGGCCCGTCCCCACTAGAGTGGCGCGTGATGAACGCCCCGCTGCCCTGGCTCGCCCCCACCCGAGACACGCCCGTCGACGCGCAGGTCCTCGTGCCCGGCTCGAAGTCGCTGACCAACCGGGCCCTCGTGCTGGCGGCGCTCGCCGACGGTCCGTCGACGCTGACCCGGCCGCTGGGCTCCCGCGACACGCAGCTCATGGCGGCCGCCCTGACGTCGCTCGGCGCGCAGGTCGAGAAGGACGGCATGACCTGGCGGGTCACCCCGCTCGACCGCACCAGCACCGCGCCCGTCAGCGTCGACTGCGGGCTGGCCGGCACCGTCATGCGCTTCGTCCCGCCCCTCGCCGCGCTGCGGTCCGCGCCCGCGACCTTCGACGGCGACCCGCACGCCCGTCGGCGGCCCATGGGCCAGACGATCGCCACCCTCCGCGCCCTCGGCGTCGAGGTCGACGACGAGGGCCGAGGTGCCCTTCCCTTCGTCGTGCGCGGCACCGGCGTGGTCGAGGGCGGCCCGCTCGAGGTCGACGCGTCGGCCTCCAGCCAGTTCGTGTCGGCGCTCCTGCTCGCAGCACCCGCCTTCGCGAACGGCCTCGACCTGCGCCACGTCGGCGCGACCCTCCCGTCGCTCCCGCACGTCGAGATGACCGTGCACGAGCTGCGCCGCCGCGGCGTCGAGGTCGACGACTCCACCCCCGACCGGTGGGTCGTCGCGCCCGGGCCGATCCGTGCCCTCGACGTCGAGATCGAGCCGGACCTCTCCAACGCGGGCGTCTTCGTCGCCGCCGCTGTCGCCACCGGCGGACGCATGCGAGTCCGTGGCTGGCCCGAGCGGACGCAGCAGGCCGGCGACGCGTGGCGCGCGCTCGTCGAGGCGTTCGGCGGCAGCGTCGAGCGCGACGGGGCCGACCTCGTCTTCCACGGTGGCTCCAGCATCCAGGGCGTCGACCTCGACCTGCACGACGTCGGCGAGCTGACGCCTGTGGTGGCGGCCCTCGCGGCGCTCGCCGACGGCCCGTCACGGCTGCGGGGCGTCGCGCACCTGCGGGGCCACGAGACCGACCGTCTGGCAGCCCTCGCGACCGAGCTGAACCGGCTGGGCGGCGACGTCACCGAGACCGAGGACGGCCTCGAGATCCGACCGCGCCCCCTGCACGGAGCGATCTTCGAGACCTACGACGACCACCGCATGGCGCACGCGGCCGTGGTCCTCGCGCTGCGCGTGCCGGAGCTGTTCGTCGAGAACGTCTCGACCACGGTGAAGACGTACCCGAACTTCGCGCCGGTGTGGGAGCGGCTGGTCGCGTGAGGCAGGACGACGAGCACGCCGGGTTCGACCGACCGCGTCGTCGCACGCGTCCGCGCACCAAGGACCGCCCGTCCTACGACGACGCCCCCGTGGCACGGGTCGTCACGATCGACCGCGGCCGCTACACGCTGCGCCTGCTCGACACGACGCCGGAGGAGCCGCTCGTCACCGCCATGAAGTCCCGGCCGCTCGGCCGTCAGGGCGTCGTGGTCGGCGACCGGGTCCGCGTGGTCGGCGCCCTGGCCGACCCGCCCCCGCGGCCCGGGCTCATCGACCGCTGCCTCGTCGCCGCGTTCGAGGCCGGCATGGAGCCGCTCGTGTGCCTCACGAAGTCAGACCTCGGCCCCGCCGACCCCATCCTCGACCTGCTCCGTCCCCTCGACGTGCGCGCCGTCGTCACCCGACGGGGCGCGGACGGGCTCGAGAACCTCGACGAGCTGCGCGAGGCGATCGCCGGCCGCGTCAGCGTGTTCATCGGGCACAGCGGCGTCGGCAAGTCGACGCTGGTCAACGCCCTGGTCCCCGGGACGGGCCGCGCGGTGAGCCACGTGAACGAGGTGACCGGCCGCGGTCGGCACACGTCGACGTCGGCGCTCGCGATCGAGCTCGACGACGCCACGACCGGTGGGCGCGGTGGATGGATCATCGACACGCCGGGCTTCCGCTCGTTCGGGCTCGCGCACGTCGAGGTCGCCGACGTGCTGCGGGCGTTCCCCGACCTCGACGACGCGAGCCGCGACTGCCCGCGGGGGTGCACCCACGCCGCGACCGAGCCGGAGTGCGCGCTGGACCTCGCCGTGGCCGCAGGCACCGTGCCGGCAGCCCGGGTGGAGTCGTTCCGACGCATCGTGGCGGCGAAGGACACCACCAGCTGGTGAGCCGGCGCCGGTCCGGGTCACCCGACCAGGACGACGAGCACCGGCACGAGCAGCGCCGTCACGGCGAGCAGCACGACACCCAGCACGCGCAGCACCCGCACGTCGCGTGCGAGCACGAGCGCCAGCGCGGGCAGGCCGACCGAGACGACCGCACAGCCCAGCAGGAACAGGTCCGCCCGTCGACGGTCGTCCGCGTCGGGCGGCTCGCCCATGAGGGTCAGGCTGCTGACGAACGCGAGGGCGCCGAGCCAGGGCCCGACCGGCCACGCGAGCAGCGCGAGACCCGCCACCAGCCGCCGACCTCGGCTGCTCCTGCTCACCTGCTCCCCCTCACCTGCTCCACCGCCGCCACGGTAGTGCCACGCGGCACCGGTCACCCCTGGCCACGTCGGGCGCGTCGGGCGTCGCCGTTACCCTGCGAACATGACGCACTCCTGGAACGACGACGTGCGGCTCGCGCACGTGCTGGCCGACACCGCCGACAACCTGTCGATGGACCGGTTCGGCGCGATCGACCTCGAGGTGTCCACCAAGCCCGACATGAGCTACGTGACCGAGTCCGACCAGGCGGTGGAGGCGGCCATCCGCCGCGTCCTCAAGTCGGCCCGCACGCGCGACGTCGTCCTCGGCGAGGAGCAGGGCGAGGAGCTCGGCTCCACGGGCTCCCACGAGCGCCGCTGGATCATCGACCCGATCGACGGCACGTCGAACTTCGTCCGCGGCGTCCCGGTGTGGGCCACGCTCGTGGCGCTGGAGGAGGACGGTGAGATCGTCGCCGGCCTCGTCTCCGCCCCGGCGCTGGGCCGGCGGTGGTGGGCCTCCAAGGGCGCGGGCGCCTACACCGGCAAGTCGTTCATGCACGCCCGGCAGATCCGTTGCTCGCAGGTCTGCGACCTCTCGGCCGCCTCGCTGTCGTTCAGCTCGGCACCGTCCTGGGAGCAGATCGACAAGGCCGACGCCTTCTGGGCGCTCGCGCGACGCTGCTGGCGCACCCGCGCGTACGGCGACTTCTGGTCCTACATGCTGGTGGCCGAGGGAGCCGTCGACATCGCCGCGGAGCCCGAGCTGAAGCTGTGGGACATGGCTGCCCTCGACGTCATCGTCCGGGAGGCAGGCGGTCGGTTCACCGCCCTCGACGGCACCGACGGACCGTGGGGCGCGAACGCCGTCGCCACGAACGGGCGGCTGCACGACGCGGCGATGGCCTACCTCGGGCACTTCCCCGACGACTCGAGCGACGACGACGGCGCCGACGAGGACGACGTGGCAGGCGCGAGCGACGGTCGCGGCACGGACCGCCCGTCGTCGGGCGGCACGGTGAGCCGGATCGACTTCTCCCGCTCCCGCGGTGGCTCCGATGCGACCTGAGCCTGCGGAGCGCGACGGTCGTGGCTGACGACCGTCTCCGCATCCCCGACGAGGAGCTGACCTGGAGGTTCAGCCGGTCGTCGGGTCCTGGCGGTCAGCACGTGAACACCAGCGACACCCGCGTCGAGGTGACGTGGGACCTGCGCCGCTCGCGAGCGCTCTCGGACGCGCAGCGCGTGCTCGCCGAGGAGCGGCTGCGAACCCGTCTCGTCGACGGGACCCTCACCCTCGCCTCCTCGCAGTACCGCTCGCAGCACCGCAACCGGGAGGCCGTCCGCGTGCGTCTCGAGCAGCTCGTGGCCGCCGCGGTGGTGCCCCCGCGCCCCCGGCGCGCCACCCGCCCGACCCGCGCCTCGCAGCGTCGTCGCGTGGACGCGAAGAAGCGCCGGGGCGACGTCAAGCGGACACGACGACGGCCCGGGCCGGGCGACGCCGGCTGAGCCGCGGGTCAGTCGTGGGGTTCAGTCGGGCCGGTCGTGGTCGCCCTGCTCGTCGCCACCCGCGCCCGGCGCCGTCTGCGTCTCGTCGTCGGCCTGCCCCGGCTCGGTCTCGCCGCGGTGGGGGTCGGCGCCGTCGACCTCGCTCGTGCCCTCGGGCTGCTCGGCCAGCGGCGGTGCGGGGACGTCGGGCGAGAGGCTCGGGCCCGCGTCCTGCGGCACGTCGGGCCCGGGCGGGTCGTTCGGCACGCCGGGATCGTCGGCCTCGACCTCCTGGCCGGGCTGGTGGGCCTGCTCGCTCATGCTGTCCTCCGTCGGGTCGGCCATCCGTCCATCCTGGCCCCGCCTGCTCCCCCGCGCGACCGCGGACCGCGTCAGCCGTCGCGCAGCCTGCTGACGGCGACGATGCGCTGGTCGAGGTCGGCCAGCTCGTCGAGGATGTCGCGGGCCGCCCACACCCGGTCCTCCCACCGCCCACGGCGACGGTCGCCGAGTCCGCGCGGCGCCGGCTCCAGGATCTGCACGGCGTGCAGGGCGTCGACGGCCGCCCCCACCTCGTCGCGCTCGAGGCCCAGCGAGTCCGCGAGACCGAGGACCGTCACCGTGGGGTGCTCCGGCAGCGCGATCAGCACGCGGTGCACCGGCGAGCCCCGGCGGACGGGACCCAGCCGGGCGTCCCAGTCGGTGCGGATCTCGTGGAGGTGCGTGGCCGTGCGCCGGCTCTCGTGGGTCGCGACGATGACGGCGGCGGTGAGCATGGCGACGATCGGGCGCGCCAGGCCCTCGCGGTAGTCGCCGAGCGCGTCGAAGTAGCTCTCACGGTGGGCGACGAGCGCCGACGCGAGCGGGACCGTGAGGTGCCGGGTCACGCGCCGGCGACGCAGCACCGCGTGGACGAGCGTCCGCCCGATCCGACCGTTGCCGTCGACGAACGGGTGGATCGACTCGAACTGGGCGTGCACGACGGCGGCCTGGACCAGCACCGGCACGTCGTCGCGGTTGGCGAAGGCGACGAGGTCCTCCAGCAGCCCGGGCACGAGGTCGGGCGGTGGCGGCACGTACAGCGCGTTGCGCGGCGTGTAGTCCGATCCCCCGATCCAGTTCTGCACGGTCCGGAAGCGACCGGCGTGGTGCTGCTGGTCGACGCTGCGCCGAAACAGCACCGCGTGCGCGTCGCGCAAGGACGTCAGCCCGATGACGCCGGAGACGTCGGCCTGGGTCACGACGTCGGCCAGGGCGTCGGTGGCGGCTGCCATCGAGACCGCCGACGCGCTGGAGCGCGCGCCCAGGACGGCGCGACCGTAGTCGACGAGGCTGGCCTCGACGTCCTCGATCTTCGACGAGGCGACGGACTCGGTGCGCAGCAGCAGCTGGTTCAACGAGCGCAGACGCCGCCCGTGGCTGCCGTCGAGCTGACGCAGCCCGGCCAGGGCGTTCGCCATCGACGTGGCCAGCGGACGGTCGGCGACGTGCTCCGCCTCCGCGATGCGCGGAGGCACCCGGACCTCGATGCTGCGCAGCAGCCGGTCGGCGCGCGGACCACGCTCGACCTGCTGTCGCCACGGCACCTCGACGCGGGCGTGCGGCGCCCAGTCCCGCTCCGCGTCGTCCACGGGCTCATTCTCCCGGTCTCCCCACCCGCGTCCGTCCGAGGGTCGGCGTGCGGCGGAGTGAACCAGTTCATGGCGAAGTTGTTCAGCCCGACGTGCCGGTGAACAACTTGTGCTTTAGATTGGGAGTTACCCCCACCCACCCCTGCGCGACAGGAGCCGGACATGTCGACCTTCCCCACCCCCACCGTCACGTTCCACGCCGTGCGCGACGCCGCCACGGTCCGCGCCGTCGTCGAGGCCATCGGCGCCCTCGGTCGTCCGGGGCTGCGCGCCCTGGGCACGAGCACGGGTCACGGCGACGTGGTGGCCATCGAGGCCGACAACGTGGGCGACGCATTCCGCGGCAGCGGCATCGTCCGACTCATCGACCCTCGCTCGCGCCGGCTCGACCACGCCCAGCCCGAGCGTCAGCGCGGCGCCCTCGCGCAGCAGGACCGCGTCGCGGGCTGACACCCACGCGAGCACGACAGCGCCGCCATGGCCCGGAGGCCGTGGCGGCGCTGTCGCGTGGTCCCGACGCGGGTCAGGCGGGAGCAGGAGCCAGGCTGAGCTCGCGGCGACCGTCCCAGATCGGCGCGGCGAGGGCCTCGTCGTACTCGGCACGCAGCTGCGTGACGAGCTCGGCGACCGACCGACGCTGGTCGATCGCGCCGACCCCCTGTCCGGAGCCCCAGATGTCACGCCAGGCCTTCGCCTTCGGCTGGTCGTCATCGTCACCCGTGCCGAAGTCCATGGCCGTGGGGTCGGACTCCGGCAGCGCGTCGGGGTCGAGACCGGCGGCGACGATGCTGCCGCGCAGGTAATTGCCGTGCACGCCGGTGAAGAGGTTGCTGTAGACGATGTCGGCAGCCGACGACGACACGATCATGTCCTTGTACTCCTCCGCGGCGTTCGCCTCGTGCGTCGAGAGGAACGCGCTGCCGACGTAGGCGAGGTCGGCCCCGGCCACCTGGGCGGCCAGGACCGAGCGCCCGTGCGCGATGGCGCCCGAGAGCAGCACCGGACCGTCGAACCAGCGTCGGATCTCGCGCACCAGGGCGAACGGCGACTGGGTGCCGGCGTGGCCACCGGCTCCCGCAGCCACGGCGATCAGCCCGTCGGCGCCCTTCTCGATCGCCTTGTGCGCGAACCGGTCGTTGATCACGTCGTGCAGGACGATGCCGCCGTAGGAGTGGACGGCCTCGTTCACGTCCTCCCGAGCGCCGAGCGAGGTGATGACGATCGGCACCTGGTGGTCGACGCAGAGCTGGAGGTCGTGCTCGAGCCGGTCGTTGGACCGGTGGACGATCTGGTTCACGGCGAACGGCGCGACCGGGCGGTCGGGGTTCGCAGCGGCGAACGACGCGTTCTGCTCGGTGATCTGGCTGAGCCAGTCGGTCAGCAGCGACGCCGGGCGAGCGTTGAGGGCGGGGAACGAGCCGACGATGCCGGACGTGCACTGGGCCACGACCATCTCGGGCCCGGACACGATGAACATCGGCGACGCGACGACGGGCAGGCTGAGCGGACGGCGCAGGATCTCGGGCAGGGCCACGGGGGTCTCCTCGGGACTCGGCGGGTGGGCACGACGACCCGGCCCGCTGGCGAACTATGCAACTGATTGCATACAGTGAGACCACCCTAGCGGGGGCCGCAGCCCGCGGCACCCCCGCGTGACGCAGCCCACACCCGAGGCACCAGAGGAGCACGATGAGCCCGTCCCCCGACCGTCCCGCCGCCGTCGACGCCTGGCACGAGGTCGTGCGCACCGGTGACCTCGAGCGGCTCGACGCCCTGCTCGCCGACGCCGTCGTCTTCCGCTCGCCGGCCGTCCACACGCCCCAGGAGGGCCGGGCCACGACGACGCTCTACCTGCGCGCCGCGCTCGAGGTGCTCGGACCGCACCTGGCCTACCACCGCCAGCTGTGGGACGAGGAGTCCGCGGTGCTGGAGTTCACCACCGAGGTGGGCGGCAAGCAGGTGCACGGCGTGGACATGCTGCGCTGGGGCCCCGACGACCGGCTCGTCGAGTTTACCGTGATGGTGCGACCTCTCCAGGGCCTGACCGCCCTCGTCGAGGAGATGGGCGCGACCCTGCGTCGACTGGCCTGACACCGGCACGCTGCTCCCACCGGCGGTCGGTTGACCTGTGCAGGGGCCGCCAGGTCGCTTACGGTGACGTCATGGGACTGCGCGAGATCAACGCGGCGCGCACCCGGCAGCTGCTCGCCACGACCGCGATGCAGATGTTCCTCGAGCAGGGCTACGAGTCGACGACCTTGGAGGACGTGGCCCAGCGTGCCGGCGTCGGCATCTCGACCCTGTACCGCTACTTCCCGACGAAGGAGCAGCTCGGGACGGCGTTCCTCGGCGACCCCGGACTCATGGCCGACGAGCTGACCGGCCGGCCCGCCGAGGAGGACACGGAGACGGCCCTGGGGCACGCGCTCGTGGCCCTGCTCGAGCACACCCGAGGCGCGAACCCCTACTCCGACCGCTTCCGCGAGCTCACCGACGCCAACGCACGGCTGCACGGACGCCTCCTCGAGTGGCTCTCCGAGGCCTACGAGCAGCTGTGCGTCGCCCTGGCTGCGCGGCGTGGGGTCGCGGCCGACGACGTGGGCGTCGCCGCGACGGCCTGGATGGCCGTCTTCGTGCTGAAGCAGGTCGACGACCGGCGCGGCGAGGAGGACGGTCCGACCCTCGCCCGCCGCGTGATGACCAGCCTGTCGGCAGCGCCGCTGCTCACCCCACAGTCGCCCGCGGACCCCACGTGACCCCTCGTTTGGCACGATCGACCCCATGAGACCTGGGGACCTCGGCGGCGCGGGCGGTCGCGCGCCGGCCGCCGACGCGACCCTGGGCGAGGCGACCGCGCTGGTGCTGCAGCACTGCGACCGGCAGGCACAGGGCCCCGAGACGGACGCGACCGTCGTCGCCGCCGTCGTGGGCGTCGAGCGCGTGGCCGGCATCCTCGGCACCACCGACGCCGACACGCTGCGCCTGGCCGTGCTGGAG
>NZ_LUNH01000008.1:0-53017 GCF_001628525.1 Aeromicrobium sp. REDSEA-S38_B2
GGCGCAGGAGATGGCCGCGCTGCAGGTCGACGTCCTGCTGCTGCAGGAGGTCGACAAGAACCGCATCAACAGCGGCCGCGTCGACCAGGCCGCCTACCTCGCCGGTCAGCTGGGCATGGAGTACGCCTTCGCGACCAACGTGCTGCGCCCGAGCGACAGCCGCTACGGCACGGCCGTGCTGTCGGCGTACCCGATCCTCGAGAGCAGCAACACCCTGCTTCCCCGGCCACCCGGCACCCAGCAGCGCGGCCTGCTCCGTGTCGTGGTCGAGCCGCTGCCGGGCCAGCGGGTGAGCGTGTTCACCACGCACTTCGAGCACACCTCACAGGACGCGCGGCTGACCCAGGCGCGCACCGTGGCACGCATCCTGGCCGACGACCCGCACCGCGTCGTGCTGGGCGGCGACCTCAACGCACGCCCGGCCTCGGCGCCCATCACCACGCTGCGCGGCGTCGCGACCGACACCTGGGCGGCCGCGGGTCGCGGCGCCGGCCTGACCCACCCGTCGGCCAACCCGCGCAGCCGCATCGACTACCTCATGCACCGCGGCCAGCTGGGGGTCAACGTCGTCAGCACCCACCCCAGCAGGGTCTCCGACCACCGCGTGGTGCGTGCGTCCTACGACCTGACGCCGGGCATCCCCGACGAGATCGTGGTCCCGCTCATCTGTTGATGCCGGCGTCGACGCCGAGCAGACGTCGCACCCGGCCCCGCCAACCGCGGCGGGCGCGCTCGGCCGCCTCCGCGGCCGCACGGTCCTTGCGGGTCCGGTGGGTGGTGAGCTGGCGCGAGACCATGGTGGTGAGCGCGTCGACCGCGACCTGCGCGACCTGCTCCTCGCTCACCTCCTGCTCGTCGGGCGCGAAGGCCGAGTCTCGCGGCAGCAGGTCCTCCACGTCGCCGACCACGTCGTAGCCGCCGTCGCGGACGTGGTCGACGTAGCGCTGCGAGAGCTCCTCGCACCAGGCGCGTTCGCTCTCCGGCAGCAGGATCGGCCGACCCTCGGCGCCACCGAGGACCTTGACCGAGAAGCCGCGCTTGCCCACATCGCCGTAGACGTCGCGGCGCTTGAGGTCGTCGGGGATGCCGGCGTTGACCCGGCGCAGCACCTCGGCCTGCTCCAGCCGCAGGCCGCGGTTGGCCCGCCCCACCGAGGACTGGTCGAGGAGAGCGGGGTCGATGCCGAGCACCGAGCAGAAGCGCTCGAGCAGCAGCCCCTTGTCGGCGCCGGGCGGCGGCACCGTCACGACGTGGATGCGCTCGGCCGGCACGTGCCGGCTCCACTTCTCCAGGACCGCCGGCAGGTCCTTCTGCCACCAGATCGGAGCGGGCGTGCCCTGCGTCTTGTGCAGGCGCGCGAGGTAGTCGGGGAAGGTGATGGCGCGGCCGGACTGCAGGCCCTGCTGCCACACCGACGGGATCTGGCGGCCCAGGTCGCGAGCGGTGACGACCACGTGGACCTCGCGGTCCGAGCAGGCCGCGAGCAGCCGCTGGACCTGCGCGTCATCGGCCGGGGAGAAGGACTCCTCGGAGACCAGCGCCGCCCGACCCTGCGCGGCGTCGAGGTTGCCGGGCAGGTCGCGCAGCCCCTCGCGCGCCTGCGGCGGGTCGTGCGGGCGGAACCGGTCGCGCACGTCGAGCATCAGCCGAAGAGCCCCTGGAGGTACGACGTGCCGGTCTTCTGCAGACCGATGTGGAGGTAGAGCGGGCGGGTCACGCGCACACCCTAGGGGGCAGCGGTCTCCTCCGGCGCCGGCGCGTCCCCGCCCTCACCCTCGCCGGGCTCCCCACCGGGCTCCTCGGTCGGCTCCTCGGGCTCGGCAGAGGGGGGCGCGGCGTCGGCCTGGAAGGCGCGGACCTGCTTCTTGTACGCCTTCTTCTTGGTCTCCAGGCGCAGCACGGTGCGCTTGTCGACCCCGCCCTTGGTGTTGGGCGCCTCGTCCTCGGCGTAGGCGTCCACGAGGAAGGCCATCATCGAGCGGTTGACGCCGGCCGCGGGCTCGATGACGTACGGCGTGTACCGCTCGCCCGTGGCCTGGTCGAAGTAGGACAGATCCTTGCCCGAGTGCTTCGCGTGGGTGCTGAGGTCGTAGTCGGTGCGGTTGGCGATGCCCTCGAGCTCGCCCCACTCCGAGCCCTGGAACTGGAAGCGGTACTCGATGTCGACCGTGCGCTTGGAGTAGTGCGACAGCTTCTCCTGCGCGTGCTCGTAGAAGCGCAGGTTCTCGGGGGCGACGCCGAGGTCGGTGTACCAGGCCATCCGCGTGGCCAGCCACTCCTCGTGCCACTGCTCGTCGGTGCCCGGCGGGACGAAGAACTCCATCTCCATCTGCTCGAACTCGCGCGTGCGGAAGATGAAGTTGCCCGGCGTGATCTCGTTGCGGAAGCTCTTGCCGATCTGCGCGATGCCGAACGGCGGCTTCTTGCGCGACGTCGTCAGCACCTGCGCGAAGTTCACGAAGATGCCCTGCGCGGTCTCCGGACGGAGGTAGTGCAGGCCCTCCTCGCTGTCGACCGGACCCAGGTAGGTCTTCATGAGCCCGGAGAAGGCGCGGGGCTCGGTCCAGTGGCCGCGCTCGCCGGTGTCGGGGTCGGGGACCTCGTCCCAGCTCTCGGGCTCACGGCCGTGCTTGGCCTCGAACGCCTCCCACAGGTGGTCGGCGCGGTAGCGCTTGTGGGTCTTGGTCGACTCCACGAGGGGGTCGGTGAAGACGTCGACGTGGCCGGAGGCCTCCCAGACGGGGCGCGGCAGGATCACCGAGGAGTCGAGCCCGACGACGTCGTCGCGGCTCTGCACCATCGAGCGCCACCACTGACGCTTGATGTTCTCCTTCAGCTCGACGCCGAGCGGGCCGTAGTCCCAGGCCGAGCGCGTGCCGCCGTAGATCTCGCCGCACTGGTAGACGAACCCCCGTCGCTTGCACAGGGAGATGACGGTGTCGATCAGGCTGGTGGCCATGGTGGGGCGCTCCGTTTCCGGCTGGGTGTCGGCGGGTCGTGCGCACGTCCGTGGCCGTGCGCTCCCGATGGACGTCCAGCGTATCGATCGTGCGCGAGGCGTCCGACGGCGGTGCGACCCCCATGGTGGTGCCAGCGCGACGCGGGTGTGACGCGTCCGTCAGGCGAGGGATTTGACAACGGTTCCCGCTCGTCTTGACAATCGTTCTCATGGCTCTTCGTCGCACCCGCTCCGCCGTCCTGCTCGCCTCCTGCGCCCTGGTCCTCGCGGCCTGCGGCAGCGGCGGCTCCTCCGACGGCGGCTCGGACGGCAGGCTGTCGGTCGTCACGTCGTTCTACCCGCTGCAGTACGTGACCGAGCGCATCGCCGGCGACCACGCCGACGTCACGAACCTGACGAAGCCCGGCGGCGAGCCGCACGACCTCGAGCTCAGCCCGAAGCAGGTCGCGTCGGTGCAGGACGCCGACCTCGTGGTCTACCAGGACGAGTTCCAGACCGCCGTCGACGAGGCCGTCAAGGAGGCCGACCGCGAGCCCGGCACCACGGTCGACGCCGCCGACGGCGTCGACCGCATCGAGGAGTCCGAGGAGGCGCACGCCGAGGGCGAGGAGGAGGGCCACGACGACCATGCGCACGGCGACGAGGAGCACGCCGACGAGGAGGGCCACGCGGAGGAGGAGGGCCACGACCACGGGCACGACCACGGGCACGACCACGGCGGCGTCGACCCGCACCTCTGGCTCGCCCCGACGAACCTCGAGCCGCTGACCGAGCACGTGCGCGACGCCCTCGTGAAGCTCGACCCCGACCACGCCGACGAGTACGAGGCGAACGCCGCGGCCCTCGTCGCCGACCTCCAGAAGCTCGACGGCGAGTACCGGGCCGGGCTCAAGACCTGCAAGGTCCGCGACATCGTCACCAGCCACGCCGCGTTCGCCTACCTCGCCCGCGCCTACGACCTCGTGCAGATCCCCATCGCCGGCATCGACCCCAGCACCGAGCCGTCGGCCGCCCAGCTCGCCGAGATCTCCGACCTCGTGAAGCGCGACGGCATCACGACGGTCTTCACCGAGACCCTCGTCAGCCCCGCGGTCGCCCGCACGGTGGCGCGCGAGGCCGGGGTGCGGACGGCTACGCTCGACCCGATCGAGGGACTCACGAAGGACACGTCCGACGAGGACTACCTCTCGATCATGCGCTCCAACCTCGCCGAGCTCCAGAAGGCCAACAGCTGCTCATGACGCACCCCCCACTCGTCCTGCGTGACGTCGAGGTCACGCTGGGCGGTGACCCGGTGCTGCGCGGCGTCGACCTCACGGTCGAGCGGGGCGAGTTCGTGACCCTGCTCGGCTCGAACGGATCCGGGAAGTCGACGATGGTGCGCGCGGCCGTCGGGCTCGTGCCCTCGACCGGCACGGTCGAGCTCTTCGGCGAGCCGCTCGCGCGGTTCCGCAGCTGGCGACGGGTCGGCTACGTGCCGCAGCGGTCGGCCGCCTCGACCGGCGTGCCCGCCACGGTGCGCGAGGTCGTCTCGAGCGGTCGCCTGTCGCTGCGCCCGCGCGTGGGGCTGCCGCGCCGGTCCGACCGCGAGGCGGTCGTCACCGCCCTGGAGAGCGTCGGCCTCGCCCACCGCGCGTCGTCGCCGCTCGTCGAGCTCTCCGGTGGCCAGCAGCAGCGTGTCGCCATCGCGCGGGCACTCGCCGGCGAGCCCGAGCTGCTCGTCATGGACGAGCCCACCGCCGGGGTCGACGCCCACCACACCGAGGACCTCGCCGACCTGCTCAGCCACCTCGCCACCGAGGGCATGACCGTGCTGCTCGTCGCGCACGAGCTCGGCCCGATGCTCCCGCTCGTGGACCGCGCCGTCGTCCTCGACCAGGGTCGCGTGGTGCACGACGGCCCGGTCGACGACCACGTCGCCGACGTCCACCAGCAGCACCACGGCGACGCCCACCCGCACACGGCCGACCCCGACCGCGTGCGTCCCCTGCCCGAGGAGGGGGTCTGGTGAGCCTCGACCTGCTCGACTACGAGTTCATGCGGCTCGCCCTCGTGGCCGCGTTCTTCACCGGTCTCGCCGCACCGGCGATCGGCACGTTCATGGTCCAGCGCCGTCTCGCGCTGCTGGGCGACGGCCTCGGCCACGTCGCCCTGACCGGCGTCGCGCTGGGGCTGCTCACGGGGACGGCGCCGGTGCTCACCGCACTCGTCGTCGCCGTCCTCGGCGCGGTCGTCATCGAGGTGCTGCGCACCTACACGCGCACCAGCGGCGACGTCGCGCTCGCGATGCTGTTCTACGGCGGCATCGCCGCGGGCGTCCTGCTGATCGGCCTCGCCGGCGAGAGCGGCGCGACCCTCAACCGCTACCTCTTCGGATCCATCACGACCGTCACCGACACCGACGTCGTCGTCGTGAGCGTGCTCGGCGTCGTCGTCGTCGGCCTGTGCCTGCTGCTCTCGCCCCAGCTGTTCGCCGTCTGCCAGGACGAGGAGCACGCCAAGGTCAGCGGCGTGCCGACACGCCTGTACGGCCTGCTGATCGCCGTCATGGCGGCCGCGACCATCACGGTCGCGATGCGCACCGTCGGGCTGCTGCTGGTGTCCGCGCTCATGGTCGTGCCCGTGGCGGCCGCACAGCAGGTCGCGCGCAGCTTCCGGCTCACGCACCTGCTGGCGATGGCCATCGGGCTGCTCACCGCGGTGCTCGGCGTCGTCACCAGCTTCGAGGCCAACACGGCACCAGGCCCCACGATCGTCATGCTCGCACTGGGCACCTTCGTGCTGACCACGCTGCTGCGTGGTGTCACCGTGGGCCTGCGTCGTCGACGGTCGGTACGCTCCTCCTGAGGAGGACCATGGTTGACATCCGCAACACCCGACAGCGGCGCGCCGTGAGCGCGGTGCTCGACGAGCTCGAAGGCTTCGCCAGCGCCCAGCAGATCCATGGCGTGCTGGGCCAGCGGGGCGAGAAGGTCGGCCTGTCGACCGTCTACCGCAACCTGCAGGCGCTCGTCGACGCCGAGCAGGTCGACGCGCTGCGCGGCAACGACGGCGAGGTGCTGTACCGGCGCTGCGAGGCCGGCGAGCACCACCACCATCTCGTCTGCCGCTCCTGCGGGCGCGCCGTCGAGGTCGCGGGCCCGGCGGTCGAGTCGTGGGCCACGAAGGTGGCGACCGAGAACGGCTTCACCGACGTCGAGCACACGCTGGAGATCTTCGGCACCTGCGCCGACTGCGCCGCGTGAGCACCTCCCCGACCCTCGTGCGGCAGGTGCTGGACCGCGACGTCTGGGAGCCGCGCGCCGCAGCCCACCGCGAGCGTGCCCGCACCTGGACCGCGCCACACCTGCTCCGCCGCGAGCGGCACGAGCCGCACCCCGTCGTCGACTTCCTCTTCGAGTACTACAACCTCTCCCCCGCCCAGCTCGAGCGCTGGCACCCCGGCCTCGACGTCGGGCTCGCCGACGCGCCGGAGCACGCCGCCCTCGGCGCCTACGTGACGCGTGACGGCGTCAGCACGGTCGACCCCAGGCGGCTCGCCTCCCGCGTGCGCGGCCTGCGGTGGACCAGGTCGCTGCTGACCGCCACGCTCGACCGCCCGGCCCGCTACGGCTGCTTCGGCCTGCACGAGTGGGCCATGGTCTACCGCTCCGAGCAGCCCCGCCACGACCTGCCGCTCCGGCTCGGCCGCAGCGGCACCGACGCCGTCGTCGAGGCCCACCCGCTCACCTGCACGCACGTCGACGCGTTCCGCTTCTTCACCCCGGCGGCCGAGCCGCGCAACGCCTGGCAGCTCGGCCGGGAGCACCAGCTCGCGCACGAGCAGCCGGGCTGCCTGCACGCCAACATGGACCTCTACCGGATCGCCTTCCGGCTGCTGCCGTTCGTCGAGTCGACGGTGGTGCTCGACGCGTTCGAGCTGGCGCTGGAGATCCGCACCGTCGACATGCAGGCCTCGCCCTACGACGTCGGCTCCTACGGCCTCGACCCGATCCCGGTCGAGGTCGCCGACGGTCGGGCCGAGTACGTGCGCCGCCAGCGCGACCTCGCGGCCCGGGCGGAACCGCTGCGGCGTGCGCTGCTGGCGCACGTCGACCGTCTGCTCGCCCACCCGGCCGCCCACGCGCCCGAGCAGCCCGACGCTCGAGACGGCCAGTAGATTGACCGACGTGGACGACGACCTGCACGTGCGCTCCGGCGACGAGCTCACCGCCGCCGAGGTGTACGACATCTGGCGGATCCGCGACGTCGTCTTCGCCGTCGAGCAGCAGTGCGACGAGCCCGACGTCGACGGCATCGACCTCCTTCCGACCTGCCACCACCTGTGGTTCGCCGACGCCGACGGACCGACCAGCTATCTGCGCACCTTCACCACCGAGTCCGGCGTGCGCAAGGTCGGGCGGGTGGCCACGCGCCAGGACCAGCGCGGCCGCGGGCTGTCGAGCCGGCTCCTGCGGGCCGTCCTGGAGCGCTGGGGCGACGCCGAGGTCCGGCTCGGCGCGCAGGCGTACCTGCACGACTGGTACGCCGGCTTCGGCTTCGAGCGGTGCGGCGAGAACTTCTGGGAGGCGGGCATCGAGCACGTGCCGATGCGGCGACTCCCCCGCGCCTGACGCCCGCCCCGGGCCGCACACAGCATCAGCGCACCAGGATCAGCGCCCGACGCCGTCGCCGGCCAGCACGTTGTCGAGCGCCTCGCGTAGGTCGGCGCGCGTGCGCTCCTCGTACTGCGTCACCGCCGTGCGCGCGGCCGCGTACTCCTCGGCGTACTGGAAGCTGCCGCTCTGACCGGCGTCGAGCCGCGCCGCCAAGGCCTCGGCCTCGGTGATCACGTGGGTGAGCGCGCGCCGCACCGCGTCGCGCACCGGGGCGGCGTCACGGGGTGCCTCGACGGCCTCGAAGCTCGCCAGGGTGGTGCGCATGGGTGGCAGCAGCTGGGCCCGCAGCGGCGCGCCGCTCGTGACGAACGTGCCGGGCGCGAGCGCGTTCGGGTCGACCTCGAGCGCCCGACGCGCGGCGACCAGGTAGCGCTGCGCGGCCCGGGTGTCGACGACGACGTCGTCGAGGCGGTCCATCGCCTCGGTGACGACGGACTGCTCACGACGGGCGGCGCCGTAGTCCGGGGAGGCCGCTGCGCCGCGCTGCGACGTCGCGCCGAGCGTCGGCACGTCGTCGCGGTGCCGTGCCAGCACCCGGGCCACGGCGTCGGGGTCCGTCGCGTCGGCGGCCTCGAGCTCACGCACGACCACCTCGCGGTAGTGCGAGAGACGTTCCTGGTAGCGCAGCGCCACGGCGTCGGCACGGTCGACGTCGACCTGTCGCGCGCGGGCGTCGACGACCAGCGCTGCACCGAGCCCGAGGCCCAGGAGCAGGGTGGGCGCGAGGACCAGCGCGAGGAGTCGACGTCGGGTCACGCGGTGCCGACCGGGACCCCGTGCCGCCGCAGCCCGTAGGTGAGCGCGTCGACGAGCGCCTCCCACGAGGCCTCGATCATGTTCGGGCCCACCCCGACCGTGACCCACGCGTCCTTGCCGTCGGAGGTCTCGATGAGCACGCGCGTGACGGCGTCGGTGCCGTGGCCCTGGTCGAGGATGCGCACCCGGAAGTCGATGAGGTGGAACCGCGCCACGTCGGGGTACAGCTGCTCGATCGCCTGGCGGAGGGCGTGGTCGAGGGCGTTGACGGGGCCGTTGCCCTCGCCGATGACCGCGAGCCGCTGACCGGCGGCGCGCAGCTTGACGGTGGCCTCCGTGCCGCGCGAGGACTCGGCCAGCACGCGCCACGACTCGACGTCGAAGTACGAGGGTCGGGCACCCTCCATCTCCTCGGCGAGCAGCAGCTCGAACGACGCGTCGGCCGCCTCGAAGGTGTAGCCCTGCTGCTCCATGGCCTTGACGCGCTCGGTGATGCGCCCGAGCCGCTCGGCGTCGTCGCCCACGTCGTAGCCGAGCTCGCGACCCTTCAGCTCGATGGTGGCCCGACCGGCCATCTCCGAGACGAGCAGGCGCATGTCGTTGCCCACGAGCGCAGGGTCGATGTGCTGGTACAGGTCGGGGTCGACGCGGATCGCGCTGGCGTGCAGGCCGGCCTTGTGCGCGAACGACGACACGCCGGTGTACGGCTGGCGCGCGGAGGGTGGGTAGTTGGTGATCTCCGAGACGGCGTGCGCAATGCGCGTGGCCTCGGCCAGCGCCCCCTCCGGCAGCACCTGCATGCCGAGCTTGAGCTCGAGGTTGGCGACGGACGTCACGAGGTCGGCGTTGCCCGTGCGCTCGCCGTAGCCGTTCAGGCAGCCCTGCAGGTGCGTGGCCCCGGCGCGCACCGCGGCCATCGAGTTCGCGACGGCGCAGCCCGTGTCGTTGTGCGCGTGGATGCCGAGCCGCGCCCCGACGGACAGCGTGTCGGCCACGACCTCCTCGACCTGGTGCGGCAGCATGCCGCCGTTGGTGTCGCACAGCACGACGACGTCGGCGCCGGCCTCGGCGGCGGTCCGCACGACCTCCAGCGCGTACGCGCGGTTCGCGACGTAGCCGTCGAAGAAGTGCTCGCAGTCGACGAAGACGCGCTGCCCCTCGGCCCGGAGGTGCTCGACCGTGTCGCGCACCATCGCCAGGTTCTCCTCCAGCGTGGTGCGCAATGCCAGCTCGACGTGCCGGTCGTGGCTCTTCGCGACGAGCGTGACCACCGGCGCGCCGGACTCGCGCAGCGCCGCGACGAGCGGGTCGTCGGCGGCCCGCAGCCCGGCCCGACGGGTCGCGCCGAAGGCGGCCAGGGTCGCGGTCCGCAGCTCCAGCTCCTTGGCGGCGAGTGCGAAGAACTCGGTGTCCTTCGGGTTCGATCCCGGCCAGCCGCCCTCGATGAACCCGACGCCGAGGTCGTCGAGGTGGCGCGCCACGTGCAGCTTGTCCTGCACGGAGAGGTTGAGTCCCTCCTGCTGGGCACCGTCGCGCATCGTGGTGTCGTAGACGTGGAAGGCGTCGCTGGTCACGCGCGCCAGTCTACGCAGCGGCCCGCCTAGGATGGGCCCACATGAGCACCCGACCCGTCCCGGTCCCCGCCACGTGCGAGTCGCTGTACGCCGTCATGACGGCCGAGCCGCTCGAGCACGAGGACCACGTGCCCCTGCCCCACGCCGCGCTGCTGCGCGCGCACGGCACGTCGCCGCAGGGCCTGGAGCGACTGGAGGCCCGGCCCCACCAGCTGGTGCTGCAGAGCCAGGCGCCTGTGGCGGAGGCGGCCGCCGCTGCGCGCGACACCCGCGTGCAGGCGCTCGAGCTGGCAGCCCGCCACGACGGGGTCGTCGTCGAGCTGCTCACGCCCCGCGTCCTGGAGCTGACGAGCGAGGACGTCTCGCTCGCGCACGCCGCCCAGTGGTACGTGCTCGACCACGCGGCCCTGCTCGACGGCGACCTCGTGACCGACGGACTCGCCCAGTTCGGCCTCCCCGACGTGCGGGTGCGGGCCGTCGGGTCCGACGACGTCGTGCGGGCCATGAGCAGCGCCGTGCTCGCCGGCGTCGTGCACCGGCTGATCGCCGAGTGGCCCGAGCACGACCCGGTCGGCGAGGCCACCGTGACCCTGCGCGACATCGCCTACGGCCTGGGCGACGTGCAGGCCTCCGTCACCCCGCACGACCGCGGGGTGCGGATCTCGATCGACTACGTGGCCGACGACCACGTGCTGGCGGTCGAGCTGCTGGACGACCCCGCCACGACGCTGTTCGCCTGAACGTCGGCCTCGGGGCCACGTCGGGGCGTCAGGTTCGCGAGCACCTCGGGCTGCAGGATCGCGCGCAGCTGCTCCGGCGGCAGCAGCTGCTTCTCGAGCACGAGCTCGGCCACCCCGCGTCCGGTCGCCAGGGCCTCCATCGCGACCTCGGTCGCCGCCGTGTAGCCGATGAACGGGTTGAGGGCGGTGACCAGGCCGATGGAGTTCTCGACCTCCTGGCGCAGCAGCGCCTCGTTGGCGGTGATGCCGTCGACGCAGCGGCGCGCGAGCACGAGCATCGCCTCGCGCAGCCGGTAGAGGCCGGCGGACAGCGAGTAGCAGATGACGGGCTCGAAGGCGTTGAGCTGCAGCTGACCGCCCTCGGCGGCCATCGTGACGGTGACGTCCATCCCGATCACCTGGAACGCGACCTGGTTGACCACCTCCGGGATGACCGGGTTGACCTTGCCGGGCATGATGCTCGACCCTGCCTGCACCGCGGGCAGGTTGATCTCGTTCAGGCCCGCGCGGGGGCCCGACGACAGCAGGCGCAGGTCGTTGCAGATCTTGCTGGTCTTCGTCGCGACCCGCTTGAGCGTGCCGGAGAGCTGCACGAACGCGCCGCAGTCCTGCGTGGCCTCGATGAGGTCGACCGCGCTGACCAGCGGCAGTCCCGTGAGCCGGGCGAGGTGCTGCGCCGCGGCGGGCACGTAGCCGGCCGGCGCGTTCAGCTGCGTGCCGATGGCGGTCGCGCCGAGGTTGATCTCGTGCAGCATCGCGACGGCCTCGGTGAGCCTGCTGTGGTCCTCCCCCAGCATGACGGCGTACGTACCGAACTCCTGCCCGAGCGTCATCGGGACGGCGTCCTGCAGCTGCGTACGACCCATCTTGAGGACGTCGCGGAACTCCTCGGCCTTGCGGACGAAGGAGTCCTGCAGCACCACCATCGCGTCGAGCAGCGCGTGGGTGGCCAGGATGATCGCGATCTTCACCGCCGTCGGGTAGACGTCGTTGGTCGACTGGCTGAGGTTGACGTGCTCGTTCGGGTGCAGGAAGCCGTAGTCGCCGCGCGGGCGGCCCAGGATCTCCAGCGCCCGGTTGGCGATCACCTCGTTCGCGTTCATGTTCGTCGACGTGCCCGCCCCGCCCTGCATCACGTCGACGACGAACTCGCCGCGCAGGGAGCCGGCCCGGATCTCCTCGCAGGCCTGCTCGATGGCGCGGAAGCGCTGCGTGTCGAGCAGCCCGAGCTCGTGGTTCGTGGTCGCCGCCGCCTGCTTGACCGCGGCGAGCGCCTCCACCAGGAAGGGGCTCTGCCCGATCGGGATGCCCGTGATCGGGAAGTTCTCGGTCGCGCGCAGCGTGTGGACACCCCAGTACGCGTCGGCCGGGACGTCGCGGTCGCCGATCAGGTCGTGCTCGCGTCGCGTCGCGGTGGTCGGGGCGGCGCCGTCGGGGCCGGTCGAGAGGGTCATGGCTTCCTTCCGTCACGCGCGGGCCCAGGGTGTGGCCCGTCGGCGTTCCTGTGGGTGGTCGGCGCGCGAGATCACCGGGCGCGTGACCGTGGTCACATCCATCTCACCACATCACGACGGGCCGGTGCGGCACGGTCAGGCGCGCGTCCCGACGGTCGTCCTCGGGGCGTAGACGTCGCGCCGCAGGAGGGTCAGGGCGAGGGCGACGGCGCACGCCGACGCCGACACGACGGGCAGCACCTCGACGTCGATCCCGACGAGCAGCGCACCGAGTCCCGACCCGGTGGCGATCCCCACCTGGAAGCAGGTCACGTAGACCGCCGACGCGGTGTCGACCCGGTCACCGGCGAGGCGCATGACGCCGGCCTGGTAGCAGGGGCCGATGGCGGCGAAGGCAGCTCCCCACACCGCCACGGCCGCGAAGAGCACCAGACCCACCAGCACGGAGGAGCCGGCGCCGAGGCCGAGGGCGGCGGCCAGGCCCGCGGTCCCCACGAGCATGGCCGCAACCGCGGTCACGGTGGTGCCCACCGGACGGACGTCGAGCACCCGGCCGACGACCAGCGTCGCCGCCGCTCCGGCCACGCCGAACCCGGCGAGCAGCAGGGGCACGTCGACGCCGTCCAGGGCCCGGCGCGCGATCGGCGCGACGTACGTGAACGACGTGAAGTGGGCCGACACGACCACGACGGCGAGGGCGTAGAGCACCACCAACGGTCCGGCGGCCGGACCGAGCAGACGGCCCAGCCCGCGCTCGCTCCCCGCCTGGTCGAGCGGGTCGGCGGCCACCGAAGGGGCCGGTGTCGACGGCTCGGCCGGCAGCGTCAGGACGAGGCCCACGAGCGTGAGTGCCACGAGCGCGGCGAGACCGCCGGCCGCCACGCGCCAGTCCGTGGCCTCCCCCACGAACGTGGCCAGGGGCGAGCCGACGACCGAGGCCGCCGTCGCGCCACCGAACACCGCGGCCGTCGCCATGCCCGCACGCTCGCGCGGCACGAGCGACGCCGCGGCCGGGGCCACGAGCGACCAGAGGATGCCGTGGGTCAGCGCCGCGAGCACCCGACTCAGCACCATCGCCGCGTAGCTGGTCGCGACGGTCGCCACGACGGCGGCGACGAGCAGCACGGCCAGGGCGCCCTGGACCGCCCGGGCCCGGGGCCACCTCGCCACCAGGCGGACGCCCGGGATGGTGCACAGCCCCGCCACGACCGCGTACCCGCTGACGAGCAGCCCGACCCGCCCTTGGGAGACGTCGAGGTCCTCCGCGATGTCGCCGATCAGGCCCACGGGGAGCAGCTCGAAGGTGACGTAGACGAACGTCGCCACGCCGAGCAGGCCGAGCCGCAGCGCGGTCACCGCGTGAGGTCCTCGACGGCCTCCAGGACCTCGGCCAGCTCCGTGAAGCCCTCGTCGGCGAGGAAGTGACCGCCGCCCGGGACCTCGCGGGTGCGCGCGCCGAGCTGTGCGGCCAGCGCCTTCGACGCCTCGGGAGGGACGATCGAGTCGTCGTCGGAGTAGATGCCGACGCGCGCGTCGACCGCCTCGCAGACCCGCGCGACGTCCGCCGGGTCGAGCGGCTCGGCGAGGTAGTCGTCGAGCTCGGGGACCGCGGCGATCGGCCCCTGGAAACCCGAGACGGCGACGAGGCCCCGCAGGCGCCAGGGCGCGGGGCGCGCGGCGAGCCAGCGCAGCACGGTGACCGTGCCGAGGCTGTGGGTCACGAGCAGCGTCTCCTCGTCGACGTCGCCGACGCGCTCGTCGAGGGTGCGCTCCCACGCGTCGCGCGACGGGTTCGTGGAGTCGGGCATGGGCACGACCTCCACGACGTGGCCCTCGGCGCGCAGCTTCTCGGCGAGCCAGGGGAACCAGTGGTCGTGCGGGGCGGCGGAGTAGCCGTGGACGACGTAGATCTTCATGAGGTCCTCCTCAGGACAGGTCGGTGGTGGGGTGGGCCATGAAGTCGAGCAGCACCTTGGGCCTCACCCGCAGGGGGTCGGCCAGGCGTTCGTAGGCGGACCGCACGTCCTCCAGCGGTACCACCCGGTCGACCATCGCGTCGAGGTCGACGTGCCCGGCGACCACCAGGTCGACGAGCTCCTCCCAGTGCCCGACGCCGGACAGGACGCCGACGACGCTCAGGTCACGGACGACGAGGTCGGCGACCGGGACGCCGTCGACGGCGTGGTGCGGGGTGCCGAGCTGCGCCACCCGACCGCCGGACGCGGCCAGCCCGATGGCCGACACCAGCCCCACGGTCGAGCCCGAGGCCTCGACGACGACGTCGAAGGACTCGCCGTGCGACCCGTCCGGGCGCTCGACGGCGACGAGCCCGAGGCTGGCCGCGAGCTCGCGCGCCTCCTTGCGCGGCTCGACGACGAGCACGTCGGCGCCTCGTGCGCGGGCGGCCTGGGCGGCCACGAGACCCAGGGTCCCCGCGCCGACGACAGCCACCCGGTCGACCGCGCGGACGTCGACGCGGTGCATCGCGTGGACGGCGGCGGACGCCGGCTCCAGCAGCGCCGCCGAGGTGTCCGAGAGCGCGTCGGGCACGGCCACCACGGTCGAGACCGGCACGACGACGAGGTCCGCCGCGGCACCAGGGCCGTCTCCGAGCACGCCGATCTCGCGGCGCTCGGGGCAGTGCGTGATCCGTCGCGCCGCGCAGTGCTCGCAGCGCCCGCAGGCCCTGATGTTGTGCCCGGCGACGCGGCGTCCGACCCAGGCGTCGTCCACGTCCGCGCCGACGGCGACGACCTCGCCGGTCCACTCGTGGCCGGGTACGAAGGGATACGAGGCGAGCCCGTCGTGCAGGTAGGAGCTGCTGCCGTCGTAGAAGCCCAGGTCGGTGCCGCACAGGCCCAGCAGGCGCACCCGCACCAGGAGGTCGCCCTGCCCCGGCACCGGGGCGGGGCGCTGCACGAGCGCCACCTCCCGCGGTCCCGGGAGCAGGACGCTGCGGACGGACGTCGGTCCGATCGGCTCGCCCGACGCCCGCACGGCCGGCGACTCGATGCTGCGGCGAGGACGCAGGCCGCGCACGGTCCGGCCGCCGTAGGCGCGGACCAGGGGCATCTCGACCCAGTGGTACAGCGCTCCGGCGCCGAGGACCGTGAGCGCGACCGCACCCAGCAGGTACGCGACCGCTGCCGCGACGGAGTCGGTGGGTCCGTGCAGCACGTGCACGTCCAGCGCGTCGAGGACGATGAAGTGCAGCAGGTAGAACGCGAAGGAGACCTCACCGAGCCAGCGCAGCGGCCTGGCACGCCACACCGAGGGTCGACCGGCCAGGTCGCGCTGGGCGGCCGCGGCGATGATCAGCGCGCAGGGCACGACCAGCACGGCGCGCTGCGCGAGCAGGACGGGCGCGGACAGCGCGAGCACGTAGGCCCCGGCCAGGGCGGCGAAGGACCAGCGCAGGGACAGCCGCGGGAGCGCGTCGCCACGCACCAGCACCGCGAGCGCCATGCCCACGCCGAAGTCGGGGAGTCGGGTCAGCGGCAGCACGTAGGCGAACCAGTACTGCAGGCCCGAGACGTCGGGCTCGTTCGAGAGCCGCTGGCTCCCCTCCGGCAGGAGGGTCGCCACGAGCGGCACGGCCACGACGGCCAGCACCGACACGGCGAGCACGGTGGCGGCCCGTCGGGTCCCCCGGCCGACCACCAGGCCGACGAGGAGGGGGAAGGTGAGGTAGAAGAAGGCCTCCGTCGCGAGCGACCAGCCCGGCGCCAGCACGGAGAAGTTGAGCGGGTAGTCGGGCGGCCAGACCTGCGTCATGGTCAGGTAGGACGCCAGGTCGCGCCACGGCACCGACCCCGCGTGCATCACCAGCACGGCGAGCAGCGCGGTGACGTAGTACAGCGGCAGGATCTTGACGAACCGTCGGCGGTAGAACGACGCGGGACGGTCACCGGCGCTCGCCGACCACGTCAGGACGAAGCCGCTGAGCAGGAAGAAGAACGTGACGCCGAGGCCGCCCGCCTGGGAGAGCCAGTGGTAGTAGCCCTCCTGGACCCCGCGGTCGGCGAACAACGGCAGCTCGGGCAGCGCGCTGTGGAACAGCAACACGGCGAGCGCCGCGGGGAAGCGCAGTCCGGTGAGCGAGTCCAGGCGGACTCCTGGGCGCGGACGCTCCTGGGCGGCTCGGGCGTCGAGCAGGGCGGTGGCGGTCATCGTGACGCTCCTTGGGTCGGGCGGGTGCGCCGGAGGGTCGGCGGGTCGAGGGTCGCTCCGGCGAGAGAGTGCCGGCGGGCGGCGGCGCGGTCGTAGGCGGCGGCGACGTCGGCGGCCAGCAGGTCGGGGCGACCGCGATAGTCGTTCTCGAGCAGGACGTCACCGTCGCCGACCTGCGCGAGGATCGTGCGGGTGCGGGCCGCGACCTCGTCGGCTCGCACGTCCGTCGGTACCTTCACGTGGACCGAGGGCGCCAGCACGCCGTGCGCGCGGCAGGTGTCGACGAAGGCGAACGGGTCGCGGCCGGCGTCGAGCAGGTTGCCGGTGTCGGCGACCACGCGGACGGTCGACGCGCCGGTGGCCGAGACCAGCGCGACGGCATCGGCGGCGTCGAGCGTCGACTCGGTCAGCACGAGCAGGTCGGCCCCGCCCTCGCCCGCGCAGCGCGCCAGCACCTCCGCCGTCGCGTCGCGCGACGGCGCGTCGACGATCGCGCTCGCCCGGAAGCTGGGCACGTGGACCGCAGAGACCCCGTGGCGGCGGGCGAGCCCGACCGTGGCGAGCAACAGGTCGAGGCACTCCGGCGTCGGACGCCCGTCGCGGTGCAGACCGAGGTCGTTCGCGCGGTTGACCGCGAGGGCGTCGACGACGACGCCCAGACGGCACAGCTCGGCGAGCACCGCGTCGTCGAGGATCGGACCGCGACCGGGCCCGCCGACGTCGAGCTGCACGTGCCGGGTCCCCGCCGCGAGCACGCCGACCACGGCCTCCCGGTGGTCGGGGGCGACCCGCCACTGGGCCACGGCCACGACGCCCGCGCTCACCGCGAGATCCTCATTGCGAGCTTCAGGACGTCGAGCGTCACGTGGTGCGTCACAAGGTCGGCCCAGGCCGTCGGGTCGCCGGACACCACGTGGGCCGCCCGCTGGAGCGTGGCCGGGGCGACGCCGCGGTGGCCCACGAAGGTCACCGGTGCCGCGCCTCGGCGGCCCACCGTGCGAGCGACCGGCACGACGGGACGCCCGGCGCGGTTGCGCGCTCGCAGCGCAGCGAGGTCGACGACGTCCTCGACGCCGTTCCAGCGCACCGGCCCGGCGGGCAGGCCCGCGTGCAGGTCGATCGTCAGAGCAGCGCGGCACAGTCCCACCAGCGCAGCCACGGCCTGGAGCGATGCCGTGCGCGGGGTGGCGACGACGGCGGTCACGGGACCTGTGAGCCCGACCAGGACGGCCGGGAGGTCCTGGTCGTCCGCGGCGAGGGCCAGCGTGCCCGGCTCCGGCAGGAGCGGCGGCTCGCCGGGGCGGTGCACGTGGAGGACCCGCAGGTCGGGACGGCGGTGCCGCCACCACCGCACAGCCAGGCGGCCGACCACCCCGCCACCCCAGACCACGAGCGTCGACGGTGCGCCGGCGGCCACGTCGGTCGCGACCCGGTACCCCTCCAGCACGGACGACAGCGGCTCGGCGAGCGCGGCCACGACGGCCGCGTCGTGGTCGGGGCCGGCCGGTGTGGCGGGCCCGGGGCCGGGTGCCCGCACCACGAGCGACCTCCGGGGCCAGCAGCAGCTCACCCGGTCCGGGCGTGGGGGTCGGAAGGCTGTGCAGCCGCAGGCCGGCGGGCGTGCGGACGAGGGCGCGGTGCCGCTCGACGCGCACCAGTGCCGCGGGGCGCCCCGACGCGACGGCTCCCCTGGTCATCGGACCGCCTCCGCTGCTCCGGACACGGCTGCGGCGGCGCCGGCCAGCAGGTCGACGTCACCCGGCACGCAGCACCGCAGGTGCTCGTCGAACCACGCGTCGTCCCGCGGCGGGTCGGCGTACGACGCGGGCACGGCCAGCAGCTCGCGGAGCGTGTGCTCGTAGACGGCGCCGAGTCCCTCGACCACACCGCCGCCGAGGGCCAGCAGGTCGAGGTGCGGGTCGAGGGTCCACAGGGTGCGGACCAGCGCCGCGACCGGGGCCACGGCGGAGCGGAGGACCCCCTGGGCCCAGTCCTCCCCTGCGCCGAGGCCCGCGCGAAGCCTGGCGACCGGGTCCGACGTGGCACCCGCGCGCCGCACGACCAGCCGCGCGATGCCCGGACCGGAGGAGATCGCGGCGAGGTGGGCCGCTCCCCCGCACTCGCAGCGCAGGCGCAGCAGGTCGGCGTCCTCGGCGTCGACCTGGGCCACGAGGTGGCCGACCTCGCCCTGCAGCCCGCGTTCGTCGATCTCGATCCGTGCGCGCGGGACGTCGAGACACCGGTAAGCAATGCCGCTGCTGACGGTCAGGTAGCCCACGTGCCGCACCCCTGCGGGTGCGTGACGCACGGCGAGGTCGGTGACGGCCGCGGTGACGTCGTTGACGAGGTGCCAGGCGACATCGGGACGGCGTCGGGCGAGCGCGGCGCCCAGGTCGACGGGGTCGTCGGCCGCCCCCCACAGCGGCGCCGAGCCGTGCACGATGCCGGTGCGCTCGTCGAGGGCGGCGCCGAGCGAGACCGCCACGCACGCACCCGGCGGTGCGAGACGGGCGAGCAGCGCGACGAGGTCGTCCCGCAGCACCGCCACCGGGACTCCAGGACGCCGCAGGATGCTCGGTGTGGGCACGCGCTCGGTGGGTGCGCCGTCCTCCAGGGGCCGGCTCCTCGTCCAGGTGCCGCCGACGTCGACGGCGAACGTCGCGGTCGCTCGCGTGCGTGCCGTAGGGCCGCGGGTGTCGAGCGCCGTCACGACGGGACCCTCGTGGCGGCGACGGCGCCGGGGACGTCGGGACCGCTGAGGTCCACGACACGTGGCAGCGTCCCGTCGTGGGACGACAGCGTGCCGACCACGACCGTGCGCGCGCCGCTCGCGACCGCGGCCCGGACCCCCGCCTCCGAGTCCTCGAAGGCGACGCACGCGTCGACGGGGACGCCGAGGAGCCGTGCAGCCAGCAGGTAGCCCTCCGGGTCGGGCTTGGGCCGTGCCACGTCGTCGGCCGTCACGAGGACGGCAGGACGCGGGACGCCGGCGGCGTCCAGGCGCCGCTCGGCGAGACGTCGGCCGGCCGAGGTGACGACGGCCCACCGGTCCTCGGGCAGCCCGGCGACGAGGGCCGCCGCGCCCGGGACCTCGACGATGCCGTCGACGGTCTCCTCCTCCAGGGCGGCCAGCCGGATCGCCTCGTCGGCAGCCACGTCGGCGTCCTCGAGGAAGTGGGCGGTCGTGCTGGCCGTCGGACGACCGTGCGCGTAGGCCAGCACCTCCTCCACGTCGAGGCCGTGCCGCCGGCTGAAGTCGGCCCAGGTCCGCTCGACCACCGACGTGGAGTCCACGAGCGTGCCGTCCATGTCGAACAGGTACGCGTCCGCCTCCGCGTGCCGCACGCTCATGCCGACACCCCCGCCGGTCGGCTCTGCGACGTCGGCAGCGTGTCGCCGAGCGGACGGTAGGCACCGCCGTGGTCCACCACGAGGACCTCACCGGCGAGGTCGGCGGCACGTCGCTCCACGAGGTCGCGGGCGAGCGGGCCGAAGTCGTCACCCGTCATGTAGTCGGCGTAGTCGAAGTCGTCCGGGCGGCGCGCCCTGATGCCCGGCGAGTCCACCATCTGCGCCGGCAGCGCCTGGACGACGCGCACGACGTCCGGGTCCTCCTCCTGCGCGAGCGACTCGACCAGCCCACGGGCCGCGGCTTTCGTGGCCGCGTAGCCGGCCCGCAGCGGGCCCGCGTTGTAGACGACCTCCGAGGAGATGCTGAGCACGACCGAGGGCGCCGCACGTCGCAGGGCGGGCAGCAGGCTGTGCAGCGCCAGCCACAGCCCGTGCACGTTGATGCGCCACTGGTCCTCCCAGTCGCGCTCGGTGGTCTCGGCGAACGGCGCACGTCCGGCGGTGAAGTAGACGGCCGAGTAGCAGAGCAGGTCGACCTCGTCGGGCAGCGAGCGCAGGACGACGCGCGCGGCGTCGGGATCGGCGAGGTCGACCGCGACGTGCTCCAGCAGCTCGGCCCCCGGGCCCACCGGACGGGACCGGTTGAGCGTCAGCACCCGGCAGCCGGCAGCGGCCCACGCGTCGGCGACGCCGCGACCGACGCCGGTGGAGCCGCCCACGACCACGGCCGTCGTCATCGCGTCTCCTGCGCGTAGTCCCGGGAGCGCGAGCGCAGCAGCTCCAGCGCCCTCTGCAGCTCGGCGTCGGTGACGTCGTTGACGAAGCGGTGGCCCCCGATCCCGACGGGCAGGGGTAGCCGCTGCTGGCCGTCGCGGTGGCGCACGGTGTCGCGCAGGGCGGACGCCAGCAGCCCCGGCTCGGCCAGCACGTCGTCCCAGGTGGGCAGTCCCAGCTGGCGCATGACGGCGAGGACCCGCGCCGACTGCTCGATCGAGACGTAGCCGCGGAGCTCGCCGATCACGGTGGTCAGCGCCATGTCGACGGCGACGGCCTCACCGTGGAGCAGGGAGGGGAGCGCGCGCATCTCGATGACCGGGCTGAAGGTGTGCCCGTAGTCGACGCAGCGCTCGAGGGTGGACTCCCAGAGGTTGGGCTGCAGCTCCTCCAGCATCAGGTGGATCGACTCGGCCACGACGGTCGCGGCCGCGGCGTCGAGCTCCGGCGTGCTGCCCAGCAGCCGGTCCTCGAGCAGGTCGCGACCCGAGCGCTCGAGCAGCTCGAACAGCTCTGCCGACTTCATCAGGGCGACCTTGAGCACCTCCGCGAGGCCGTTGGACACGTGCCGCGGGTCGAGGGTGCTGAGCCAGGTGCGGTCCAGGAACGTCGCCTTGGCCGCCGCGTAGGTCCCGACCCGGTTCTTGCCGGCCGCGTAGTTCACCCCCGTCTTGACCCCGACACCGGCGTCCACGAGACCGATCAGCGTGGTTGGGATGCGCAGGTACGGCGTGCCGCGCCGGTACAGGCTGGCCGCGAAGCCGACCACGTCGGTCAGCACACCCCCGCCGACCGCGAGCACCGGCTCACGGCGCCGGTCGATCCCGAAGGCGTTCATGGCGTCGATCACCGCCGAGACGGAGTCCCACTGCTTGACCTCCTCGTCCGCGCGCAGGGCGACGATCGTCGCGGCGACGTCGTGGGCGTCGAACCAGGTACGGATCCGGTCGCCGTGCAGGGCGTCGACCGCGCTGTCGACGACCACGAGTCTGCGCTCCCCCGCGGCCATGGGCGCGTCGGCGCAGCCGTCGAGCAGCGTCGTGTTGTCGACGTCGAACAGGCCCTGGGACCGCACGACGTGGTAGCGGACCTGCTGGACCGCCTCGACCGTCCACGACGCGTCGGCTCCGAGCCGTGGCGTGCGGGTCGGGTCGGGGACGGCGGTCGAGGGCGACGGGAGGTCGCCCCGCGTGCGGTGGACGTGGTGGTGGAGCCCCTGGGTGAGGGCCGTGGCGCTGCGCATCGGTGCTCCTGCTCCTGCTCCGGCCCGAGGGCCCGTGGTCGTGGCGTCGGTTGGTGGTGGTGCGCTGCCGCCCTGCAGGGATCTGCGGGCGACCACACCCGGTCAGTTCATCGTCGCGTGTGCCACTATAGTGGCACACAGCAGTTGTGGATGGCGAGTGTGATACTGTCAACACAGGAACGCCACTCCCTGTCGTTCCCCCACCGTGTCCCCGCCGCTGTTCCCGCCGCTGTCCCCACGGCGACCTCTCACCCCGGGAGTGACCATGTCGACCCTCGCCGAACGCCTGAACGCCTGGTTCGCCGACGCCGCCACGCGCGATCCCGTCGGTCGCATGCGCGAGCCCTCCACCGCCGAGGTCGCCCAGGCCATCAGCGAGAGCCCCGAGCACGACGTCACCATCTCGCGCAGCTACCTCGCGGCGCTGCGCAGCGGCGCGCAGACCAACCCCACGGTCTCCGTCCTCTCCGCGCTCGTGCACTACTTCAAGCCGCGCGCGGCGTCGCTGCCCATCTCGATGGCCGCCCTCACCGGCGAGGAGGAGGACGACGCCGGTTGGGCGCAGGCGCTGGCGGACCGCCAGGTGCGCTCGATCGCCATGCGCGCCGGCGAGCTCACGCCGGAGGCACGCAGCCAGCTCCTCACCATCATGGACGCGCTCGACGCGTCCCGACGCGAGACCGGTCAGCCGTGAGGGCCGTGGGCTTCCACGCCCCCGGCGGCCCCGAGGTCGTCGAGGTGCTCGACGTCCCCGAGCCCGACCGGGACGACCTGCTGGTCGTCGACGTCGCCGGCGCGGCGGTCAACCCGGTCGACCTCGCCACCCGCTCGGGCCAGATCCCGACGGAGGGCACCACGCTGCTGGGCTGGGACCTCGCCGGCACCGTGCTCCGCGCGCCGCACGGGTCGGGGTTCGCGGCCGGCGACCGCGTGGCGGCGATGACCGCACCCCTGGGCACCGGGATCGCCTCGATGGCCGAGCGTGTCGCGCTCGACCCCGCCTTCGCCGTCGCGGTGCCGGCGTCGCTCGACCTGCTGGTCGCCGCCGCGCTCCCGCTCGCCGGCGTGACCGCCGTCCAGACGCTGCGCCTCGCCGGCCTGGGCGCGGAGGACCGCGTGCTGCTCGTGGGCGCCCAGGGCAGCGTCGGCTCCCACGTGGCCGGTCGGCTCCTCGCACGGCAGGGACCTACCGACCTCGTGGTCCGACCGGGCGACGCGGACGTGTGGGCCGTGCGCCTCGAGCAGTCCGAGGCCCTCGGCACCGTGCACACGAGCCCGGACGCAATCGGTCCCGGCACCTACGACGTCGTGATCGACACCGCGGGCGTCCCGACGCTGGTGGACGCGGTACGCGAGGGTGGTCGCTTCGTGACCATCACGCCGTTCAGCGCCCCCACGCCTGAGGACCACCCCAGCGTCGACGTGCGGCTCACGAGCGTCGAGATCTCGCGCGAGGACCTCCAGGACGTCGTCGCCCGCGCGGCGAGCGGCGCGGGCGTGCTCCCCGACGTCGAGAGCCTCCCGCTCGAGGCGGCCGGCCGGGCACACGCGCGACTCGAGGCAGGCGGCGTCCGCGGCAAGCTCGTGCTCGTGCCCTGACCTCTGGGTCACCGGGCCAGGGCCGGCGCCCGGCTCCGCAGCGAGCGCAGGGCGCTCGAGAGACGCACGAGGGCGTCGACGTCGTCCTCGTACCTCTCGTGCACGCCCCAGACCACCGGCTCCCCCACGGGAGCTCCTCGCAGCACGGCGTCGAGCGCCTGGGCAGCCTCGGCTGGTCCTGCCGAGTCCTCCGGCGCCCCCGGCACCAGCGCCCCCACGCGGACCAGCCCGTCACGGCACTCGACGTAGCGCCGGTAGGTCGCGAGGGCGTAGCCCGTCGCGACCGCCGGGCCGCGGTAGGTGAGCCCGTCGAGGACGAGGTCGGGATGGATCTCGACCAGACGGGTCCAGAGCTCCCGCAGTCCGCGGCAGCGACGGCGGTGCCCGCGCACCTCGGCCAGCATCGCCACGACGCTGCGCACGGCCGGGAGGCTCATGCCCACGCACACCACGATCGTCGCCACGAGGGCGAAGGCGAGCACGTCCTGGTCGTCAAAGACCTCCTCGGCCGGTCGGGGCGCGACGACGTCGACCCACACCAACCGTGCCACGCAGCTGAGCGCCAGTCCCGCGAGGCCGACCGCGATCGTCGCCAGGGCCACCCGCACCACGCCGGCGGAGCGCCGGGTCTGGCGCCCGGCGAGCACGGCGCAGGCCGCGTAGCCCGCCAGGAGATAGGTGTTGCCGACGTTGTAGAAGGCGCGGACGTGCTCGTCCTGCAGGAACGGGGCCGCGAGGGTGTGGTTGCGCAGCGACGGGTCGATGCCTGCCGTCACGACGAGCAGGCCGCCGACGCAGGCGACGCACAGCAGGACCTCCCAGCGGCGCAGGGCGCGCGCCCCGACGAGCGGCCGTTCGCGCAGGAAGGCGATCATCAGGCACAGCCCCACCAGGATCAGCACGTTGTAGGTGAGCTTCGTGGCGCCGACCGTCGTCCTGGCGTCCACGACCGCGATGACCGGCGGGCGGGAGAGCAGGTTGCCCAGCCCCAGCAGCAGCATCGAGGCGAACAGCGTGAGTCGCATGGGGTCCCGGAAGCTCTGGCGCGCGAGCGCGGGCAAGGTCCAGGCCGCGCCCACCAGCAGGGTCACGACGGCCACCCATCCGAGGTCGTTCACGACCAGCCGTCCCACAGCACGAGGCTGCTCTGCACGGACCGTCCGCCGACCTGCGCCACGTGGTCCAGGCGGCGGGTCATCGACAGCGCCCGGTGCATGATGGTCGACGCGATGACCTCGGCGTCGCGTTCGTCGCGAGCGGTGTAGGAGGTCCTGAGCAGGGGCTGCGGCAGGGCCACGCCGTCGAGGTCCTGAGCCACGATGTGGCCGACCTCGTGCAGGATGATGTGTGCCTGGTGGGCCCGCGAGGTGCGCGACTGGAAGACGATGACGTCCTCGTCCACGCGCGAGACGAGCATCCCCGACGGCCCCGTCGGCTCGAGCTCCCACTCCAGGAGGGCGATGGGCGTCCCCCGCAGCTGACCCAGCCGCTCGCACAGCAGCCCGACCTCGAGGGGAAGCGGGAGGTCGAGCCGGCGCAGGAGACCCCGCAGGTGACGACGCAGGCGTGCGTCGCGCAGCCGTGAGCGGACTGCCCGCACCACTGCCGTCGACGCGTCCTTCACCCTCGTCCCCCAGACGTCTCGTGGACGTTCCCCTGCCGGCACAGGGATGTCGCGACTATAGGACCGCTCACGTGCGCTCGGCGGCGCACGTGCACAAGGTCACAGCGCAGCCGGTCGATCGTCCACCCGCGACAGGAACGCCTCGACGTCGCGCGCCCAGACGACACCCTCCTTGGCCGTGAACGCGTGGCCCGCCGCCGGGTACTCCAGCAGCTCCGCCCCCGGGATGCCGGCCGCGAGCTCGCGCGTCGTGGCGGGGAGCACGACCCGGTCGGCGCCCGCCACGACCACCAGGGTGGGCACGCGGACCTCGGCCAGCCGGTCCTGCAGGTCCACCTGGGTCGCCGCGCGCAGGTGCGCGAGCCCCGACGGGTTCACCCCGCGACCGGCGTCGAGCGCGTCCGACGCGAAGGTGCCGGCGCGGTCGAGCTCGGCGAGCCCGTCGGGCGAGCCGAGCTGGGAGAGCAGGAACGCCCCGAGCCGCTCCGGCGGCCCGCCGGCCAGCTGCTCCCACGTGCCGAGCATCTGACGCAGCTGCACGTCGGGCCTGGCGAAGCCGACCGTGAGGACCAGGGCCGACACACGGTCCGGGTGGCGCAGCGCGGCCTGGATCGCGACCGAGCACCCGAAGGACACGCCCGCGACCGGGACGCGCTGGTGGCCCTCGGCGTCGAGCGCCTCGACGAGACGGTCGGCCAGCACCTCCGGACGCAGGACCGACGGCAGGTCGTCGAGGGGTCCGGACCCGCCCGTGCCGGGGTACCGCGAGCCCACGAACGACCACCGGTCCCCCAGCGCGTCGAGCAGCGGCGAGAAGTTGGCGTCGACGTCGCCGGACGCACCGTGCGCGAGGCCCATCGCCCGACCACGCCCCGCGCACACGTACTCGGCGTCCCCGAGCCGCTCGACGCGCAGCGCGACGGCCGTCACCGGGCCACCGCCGCCGCTGCCGCGCGGGCCTGGCGCCGGGTCCCGAGACGACGCATCGCCGGTTCCTCCACGAGGCGGTGCAGCGCCGTCGCGAAGCCGAGCGTCAGCGCGAAGACCAGCAGCCAGTCCGCGATCGCGAGCGGCACCGGGTACGTGGCGCCGTGCTGCCAGGTGATGCGGACCGTGTACATGACGATCTGCTGCGCCATGTAGAACCCGAAGGACACCTCGCCGAGCCAGACCATCGGCCGCGACGAGACCCAGGTGCCACGGCCTGCGAGGTCGCGCTGGACGGTGGCCACGACGACCATCATGAGCGGCACGAGCATGACGGCCACGAAGCCGAGCACGAAGGGGCCCAGCGAGGCCACCACGTAGCCGACGAGCACCGCCGTCCACGCCACCCACGGCGCGATGGTCGGCACCCGACGCTCCGCGACCAGGCGTGCGAGCAGCATCCCCGCCACGAACTCGAGCAGACGAGGCAGCGGGAGGTTGTAGCCGAACCAGAACTGCAGGTTGGTCACGGGCATGCCGTCGACCCCCGGCCCGTCGGGCAGCGACATCGTGACGAGCGCGACGACCACGGTGCCCGCGACGCACGCCGCGAGGGCGAGCGCGAGGCGGTCGGCCCGAAGCCGCCTGACGAGCGGGACGAGCGCGGGGAAGGACAGGTAGAACAGCAACTCGCTGCAGAGCGACCAGCTGGGCAGGTTGACCGACAGGTAGACGTCGTGGACCGGGATCCAGGAGCTGACGAGGACGAGGTTGGGCAGGTACTCCCACGGCGACCCCGCGAGGGCGAACGCGTACAGGACCATCGCCACGGACCAGGTCACCACGTGCAGCGGGAAGATCTTCGCCAGTCGCTTGCGCACGAAGGCTGCGGTCCCCCGGCTCTCCGAGCACCGCCAGGTCAGCAGGAACCCGCTCAGCACGAAGAAGAACGACACCCCGGTCCAGCCGCCCTGGCCGAGCAGCGAGGCGTACGTGCGCGCCCACCGCCCGTCGGCGAAGGGGTTGAGCCCGAAGTCGACGAGCGAGAGGTGGAACGCGAAGACCGGCAGCGCCGCGAGCCAGCGCAGCCCGGTCAGGCCGGGCAGCGGACTGCGGCGGTCGACGGCGACCGGAGTGGTCGGGCGGAGCACGGGACGCGACACGTCAGTGCGTCGCCCGCTTTCCGCAGGACGTCTCGTGCTTGCATCATCATTCACGCCGATATAGTAGCGAGACCTCTCGCACAAGAGCCAGGGTGACCGTAGACACCCTGGCTCCCGTGCCGTCGAGGATCTGTCAGCCGGGGATGCGGCGCATCCACCCGTGGCGGTCCTCGGCTCGGCCGTACTGCAGGTCGACGAGCGCGGAACGGACGTCCATCGTGATCTTCCCGGCCTCGCCGTCGCCGGCCACGGCCTCGCCACCGTCCCACTTGAGCACGCCCACGGGCGTCACCACGGCGGCGGTGCCACAGGCGAAGACCTCGGTGATGGTGCCGTCGGCGGTGCCCTCGCGCCACTCGTCGATGCTGACCCGGCGCTCGACGACGTCGTGCCCGAGGTCGCGGGCGATGGTCAGGATCGACTCGCGGGTGATGCCCTCGAGGATCGAGCCCGACAGCTCCGGCGTGACGATCGAGCCGTCGGACTGCACGAAGTACAGGTTCATGCCGCCGAGCTCCTCGATCCAGCGCTGCTCGGTGGAGTCGAGGAAGGCGACCTGCTGGCAGCCGTGCTGCGCGGCCTCCTGCTGCGGCAGCAGGCTCGCGGCGTAGTTGCCGCCGCACTTGGCCGCGCCGGTGCCCCCGGCGCCCGCCCGCGAGTACTGCGTCGACAGCCAGATCGAGACGGGCTTGACGCCACCGGGGAAGTAGGCGCCGGCCGGCGAGGCGATCACGCAGTACGTGACGTGCTGGCTGGGGCGCACGCCGAGGAAGGCCTCGGAGGCGAACATGAACGGCCGCAGGTACAGGCTGGTCTCGCCGCCCTCGGGCACCCAGGCGCGGTCGGCGGCCACGAGGGCGTCGATCGACCCGAGGAACCAGTCCTGCGGGAGCTCGGGCAGGGCGAGGCGGTGCGCCGAGCGTTGCAGACGCGCGGCGTTCTCCTCCGCCCGGAACACGCGGACCGAGCCGTCGGCCCAGGCGTAGGCCTTCAACCCCTCGAAGATCTCCTGCGCGTAGTGCAGGACGGCCGTGGCGGGGTCCAGCTGCAACGGTCCGTAGGGCACGACGCGGGCGTCGTGCCAACCCTGCTCGGGCGTCCACTCGGCCAGGAACATGTGGTCGGTGAAGTGGTTGCCGAACCCCGGAGAGGCGAGGATCGCCTCCCGTTCGGCGTCCGTCCGCGCAGCCGGGTTGGTCTCGACGGTGGGGGCGAACGGTGCGGAGGTCATGCTGGACACGGTAGTCCTTTCGAGGTCGTGGAGGCGGGAGGTCAGACCGCCGCTACGCCCTCGGCCGCGGCCGCGCTGGCGCGCGCGGCGATGGCCTCCCCCACCTCCTCGGTGCTGCGGGACTGGGCACCGGCGGCCGTGCCGCGCTCGGCGATGTCGGCCTCGACGGCCGCGCTGATCTGAGCGGCCGCCTGCGGGTGGCCGAGGTGCTCCAGCAGCAGCGCTCCGGACAGGATCGCCGCCGTCGGGTCGGCCTTGGACTGGCCCGCGATGTCGGGCGCCGAGCCGTGCACGGGCTCGAACATGCTCGGGGCGGTGCGGTCGGGGTTCACGTTGCCGCTCGCCGCCAGTCCGATGCCGCCGGTGACGGCCGCCGCGAGGTCGGTGAGGATGTCGCCGAACAGGTTGTCGGTGACGATCACGTCGAAGCGGCCCGGGTCGGTGACGAGGAAGATCGTCGCCGCGTCGACGTGCAGGTAGTCGACGCTGACGTCGGGGAACTCCTCGCCGACGGCCGCGACGGTGCGCGTCCAGAGGTGTCCGGCGTGCACCAGCACGTTGTTCTTGTGCACCAGGGTCAGCTTGCGGCGCGGTCGCGCCTGGGCCCGGGCGAACGCGTCGCGCACGACGCGCTCGACGCCGTACGCCGTGTTGACGCTGACCTCCGTGGCCAGCTCGTGCGGCGTGCCGACGCGGATGGCGCCGCCGTTGCCGACGTACGGGCCCTCGGTGCCCTCGCGCACGACCACGAAGTCGATCGGGCCGCGCTCCGTCACGTGCGAGCCCAGCGGCGTCGGCACCCCCGGGTAGAGCGTGCTCGGTCGCAGGTTCACGTAGTGGTCGAGCTCGAAGCGCAGCCGCAGCAGCAGACCGCGCTCGAGCACGCCCGACGGCACGCTGGGGTCGCCGACCGCACCCAGCAGGATGGCGTCCTGGCCACGGATCTCCTCCAGCACGCTGTCCGGCAGGGTCTCCCCCGTCGCGTGGTAGCGACGGGCACCCAGGTCGTAGTCGACCGTGTCGAAGGACAGGTCGTGCTGCGCGGCGACGGTGTTCAGCACCGTCAGCGCCTGGGTCGTGACTTCGGGGCCGATGCCGTCGCCGGGGACGACGGCCAGCGTGTAGGAGCGCGTCATGAGGCTCATCCTAGGAGGCGCGGTCTCAGGATCTGAAACCGCGGTCTCACTCGATGGACGCTCTCAGTTGTCGTCCGGGCGCTCGGCCGGCTCCACGGCGGGCGTCACGGCGTCGTCGCGCAGGTGGGCGGGTCCCCACTCGATCGGGTAGGTGTTCATGGTCTCTCCTGAGGTGGTGCGAGGGTCGGTCCGTCGAGTGACGGACGCTGGACGGTGCGGGCACAGCACCGACCCGACGGCTCCAGGAGGTCGTGTCACCCGGTGATGACCGGATGGTTCAGGAGAGGGGACCAGGTCGTGGTCCCGACGAGAGATGAAGCTGACCTGCTGCGGAACGGTCGGGCCAACGCCTGGACTCCGCGGCAGGGTGTGGCCCTAGGAGGCCCCGCCGCGGCAAGCGATGACTACGAGCTGCTTCCGCATGATGTCGACCACCCTACCCGCCGTCCGTCGCCGCGTCGGGAGCGCCGTGCGGTGTGTCTCGGTCGGTGAGACGTCGCCGCTGGGGCGACGTGACGGCGGTGACACACTGACCGGGTGAGTGCGCCTGCGGAGATCCCCGACCTCGTCGCCCGGTCCCTCGATCTTGCGCGACAGCGAGGGTTCATCACCTCGACGCGGCACGAGACCGGCCGGCTCCTGGCCGCGCTCGCCGCCTCGCGCGCCGGCACGCTGGCCGAGCTCGGCACCGGCACGGGCGTGGGCTCCGCGTGGCTCTCCAGCGGTGCCCGCAAGGAGGCGCGCATCGTGAGCGCCGAGCTCGACCCCTCGCTCGCCGGCGACGTGCAGCAGATCTTCGCCGACGTCGACAACGTCGAGATCGTGGCGGGCGACTGGTCGGCGCTCGAGGAGCGCGCCCCGTTCTCCCTGCTGTTCGTCGACGTCCGCGAGGTCATGGAGCAGATCGACGTCCTCGCGAACCTCCTCGAGCCGGGCGGCATCGCGGTCCTCGACGACTTCGTCCCGTCCGTCCACTGGCCGCCGATCGTCGACGGCCAGGTCGACGTGGTGCGCGAGCAGTGGCTCACCGACGAGCGCTTCGCCGCGGTGGAGCTGCTCATCGACGAGGGTGCGTCCCTCGTCATCGCGACGCGACGCTGAGCCCGCGAGGCTCGCGGACGCGGCGCACCTGCACCAGCGGCAGGAACATCTGCACGACGGGCCCGATCACGAGGGCGTAGACCACGGTGCCGATCCCCACGGTCCCCCCGAGCGCGAAGCCCACGAGGAGCACGGTCAGCTCCAGTGCCGTGCGCACCAGCCGCACGCTGCGGCCCGTGCGACGCACGAGCCCGGTCCAGAGCCCGTCGCGCGGGCCGGTCCCGAGGTCGGCGCCGATGTAGAGCGCGCCGGCCAGGCCGTTGCCCACGACGCCGAGCAGCAGGAAGGCCACCTGGATGGCGAGGTGGTCGGGCGTGGGCAGCCACGCGAGCGTGACGTCGACCGCGACACCGACGAGCAGCACGTTGAGCACGGTGCCGATGCCGGGGCGCTGGCGCAGCGGCACCCAGAGGAGCAGTACGACGGCACCGACCAGGATCACGACCTGCCCGAAGGTCAGCGGCAGGTGGTGGGTCAGTCCCTCGTGGAACACGTCCCAGGGGTCGAGGCCGAGCCCGGACTCCACCATCAGCGCCATGGTGGCGCCGTAGAGCCACAGGCCGAGGACGAGCTGGGCGAGGCGGCGGGTCATCGCGGCCATGTGCGCGTCCCCTCCTGGTCGTGGCGCGAGGCCGGGGGCGGACGCATGCCGTAGCCGTCGCGGGACACGGCGCGCAGACCGAGCCCCGACGGCACGCACGCCAGCAGCAGCAGGAGGACGAGGAGCATGGGACCAGGGTCGAGCCCGGGTGGCCTCGTGCGACAGAGCCACTTCAGACACGGTGGCTGCGGCCACTTCGCCTGAAGTGGCCCTTTCGCCCGGGTCCATTGAGGCGGCATGCTGGGCGCGTGGACCCCCGTACCTCCGCCTTCCGGCTCGCGGCGCTGATCGGCACGCTCCCCGACGGTCCCGCGTACCGCACGCTCGCCGACAGCATCCGCCTGCTCGTCGTCGACGGTCGACTGCTCGACGGCACCCGGCTGCCGAGCGAGCGCGCCCTGGCCCAGGCGATGGGCCTGAGCCGCACCACCACGACGCGGGCGTACGACGAGCTGCGCCGCCGCGGGGTCCTGCACTCGCGCCAGGGCAGCGGCAGCGTGCTGAGGGTGCCCACCACGTCGGCCACCGCGAGCAGCCTGATCGTCGACCCCGACGACCCCGACACCATCGCGATGACGTTCTCGGCACCGACCGGGCCCTCCGGGCTCACCCGTGCCTTCCAGGCGGCGGCGGAGCAGCTGCCGTCGCTGCTCACGACCACCGGCTACCTGCCCGACGGCCTTCCCGCCCTGCGCGAGCTCGTCGCCGCCGAGTACGCCCGGGCGGGCATCCCGACCGACCCGGACCAGATCATCGTCACCAACGGCGCCCAGGGCGCGATCTCGCTGGTGGGGCGCACGTTCGGTCGACCCGGGGCCGGACTCCTCGTCGAGGGCACGTCGTACCCGCACGGGGTCGAGTCGCTGACCGGGTTCGGCTACCGGACCGCTCCCCTGCCGATCGGTGACGACCCGTGGGACCTGGAGGCGGCGAGCACGAAGGCCCCGCACGTCGACGCCGCGTACCTGATCCCCGACTTCCACAACCCGACCGGTGCGGTCATGCCGGAGGGCACGCGGCTGCGGCTCGCCCGGACGCTGCGACGGCACGACGTGCTGACGGTCGTCGACGAGTCGATGCGTCGCCTGGACCTCTCCGGCGACGGACTGCCGACGTCGTACGCCGCCCACGACCCCGACGCGATCGTCGTCGACTCCCTATCGAAGGTGCTGTGGGGCGGCCTGCGGATCGGCTGGATCCGCGCTCCGCGGCGCCACGTCACCGCGCTGCTGCAGTCGCGCATGCGTCACGACCTCGGGACCGCTGCGTTCGACCAGCTGGTGGCCGCGGAGGTCCTGCGGCACCACACGCACCTCTTCGAGGAGACCGTCGCCCGGTTGCGCGGTCAGCGGGCGGCGCTGGTCGGCGCGCTGAGCGAGCGGCTGCCCGACTGGGAGGTCCCGGTGCCCCCGGGCGGGCCGAACCTGTGGGTCGGCCTGCCGAGCCGCTCGTCGAGCCTGCTCGTGGCCGCGGCGGCGCAGGAGGGGCTGCACCTCACGCCCGGCCCGCGGTTCACGCTCGGCGCACCGAGCGCCGGCGAACGTCGTCTGCGCCTGCCGTGCACCGCCCCCGAGCACGTCGGCGTCGAGGCCGTCGAGCGGCTCGCGCGTGCGTGGTCGGTCGTGGTGTCGGGGCGGCGTTGCCACACCGCCGGGCCGGCCGTCGACCTCATCGCCTAGTCCCGTCGGGGGCGCGCCACGAGGCGTCCCAGAAGTGCCACTCGCGGTCGGTCGCGTCCGCGTACGCCTCGAGCATCTCGGCGACGTACCGGCTGTCGGCGGCGAGCCGGTCGGCCGTCGCCTCGGCCCGGGCGACCGCCGCCTCGAAGGCGGGGTCGTCGTACGTGGCGATCCACGCGCCGTAGGGATGGGCGTCCAGGTCGCCCGCGGTCGACGCGAGGTGCCGCCCGACCTCGGCGTACACCCGGAAGCACGGCAGGACCGCCGCCACCGCGACCTCGACCGGCGACTCCTCGGCATGACGGGCGAGCGCGTCGACGTAGTCGCGGCACGCGCTGGTCGGGACGTGCGTGGCCGGCTCGACCCCGCGCCGTGCGAGCTCACCCACGTGCAGCGAGCGCTCGGCCTCGACGGCACCGGCGGCGAAGCCGGCCCACGCACCGACGTCGTCGACGTCGGGCAGGCGCGACGCGATGCGCGCGAGGGTGCGGGCGTAGCCGACGAGGTAGTGCGCGTCGTCGGCCAGGTAGTGGGCGAAGACGGCGTCGGGCAGCGTGCCGCCGGCCAGACCGGTGACGAACGGGTGGCGGCAGACGTCGGCGTAGCGGTCGGCCACGTGCGTCCACGCCCGTGCGGAGAACGCGGTCGTCATGCCGTCGTCTCCCGGAGCCGGACAAGGTGGTCGACGGGGCCGCGGCCCTGCCCGACCTGCCGCTCGGCGCCGGACGCGAGCGCCTCGCCGAGGTAGGCCTTGGCGGCCCCGACGGCGTCGGCCAGCGGGTCGCCCAGGGCCAGCCGCGTCGCGACCGCGGCCGAGAGCGTGCATCCCGTGCCGTGGGTGTGGGGCGTGTCGATCCGGGGCGCCCGGAACCACGTGCTGCCGCGACGGTCGACCAGCAGGTCGTCGCTCGCCGGACCGTCGCCGTGACCGCCCTTGAGCAGGACGGCACCAGGCCCCAGCGCGAGCAGTGCCCGGCCCAGCTCGCCGGGGTCGGTCTGCGCGGCGAGGCCCGTGAGCACGGAGGCCTCCGGCAGGTTCGGCGTCACCAGCGTCGCGCTCGGGAGGAGGAGGTCGCGCAGGGCCGCCTCGGCGTCCCGCGGCAGCAGCCGGTGGCCCGACGTCGAGACCATCACGGGGTCCACGACGAGCGCGGGCACGTCGGCGAGAAGCTCGGCGACCAGCTCGACCAACGCCGGCGAGCCCAGCATGCCGACCTTGACCGCCCGGACGTCGAGGTCCTCAAGGACGACCTCGAGCTGGCCGCGGACGACGTCGAGCGGCACCTCGTGCACGGCGCGGACCCCGGTCGTGTCCTGCACCGTCACGGCGGTGACGACGGTCGCCGCGTACGCGCCGAGCGCCGTGGCCGTCTTGAGGTCGGCCTGGATCCCGGCTCCCCCCGACGGGTCGGAGCCTGCGACGGTGAGCACCACCGGCTCGCGACCCGTCATGCCGACACGTCCTCGCGTCGGGCTGCGAGTGCGACGTCGACGACCCGACGCAGCCGGGCGGCGACCGCACGCGGGTCGGGGTCGGCGCCGACCGCACGCACCACGGCCACGCCGTCGAGGCCGGCCCGCACGGCCGGGCCGGCCGTGGTCTCGTCGAGGCCACCGATGCCGACGACCGGCAGCCGTCCGCCGACCCGTGCCGTCACCGAGGCCACGCCGGCGAGGCCGAAGGCCGGTGCCGTGTCGTGCTTCGTCGGCGTGTCGTGGACGGGGCTCACCGCGAGGTAGGTGCACGCGGCGAGGGCCGACGCGTCGTCGAGCTGCGCGAGGGTGTCGACCGACCAGCCGACGACCGCGTCGGGACCGGCCGCCGACCGCAGCACCGTGGGGTGCGCGTCCGCGCGACCGCCGTGCACCCCGTCGGCCCCCGGGACGACGTGGTCGTTCGCGAGCACGGGCACCCCCGAGCCGACGAGGGCGTCGCGCAGCAGCTTGACCTGGGCCTCGACCTCGGCCGGGGTGGCCTGCTTGTCGCGGACCTGCACGCAGGTGACGCCACCCTCGACCGCGGGGACGACCACGCGACGCAGGTCGGCGCCGAAGGACGGGTCGGTCACGAGGTAGAGGCGCAGGTCGGGGACGCCGCTCATGCCGGCACCGGACGGACGCGCCCGACGAGCTCGAGCCCGTCGGGGTCGGCCAGCCGGTCGACGAGCGCGACCCGCAGGCTGGCCGGACCCTGTGCGACCGCGGCGGCCGACGTGCCCGCAGCAGCCAGCAGTCCCATGGCTCCCGCAGCCGCATCGAGCGGGTCGTCGACGACCGCGCAGGCCGCCGCGACGAGGGCGCTCGAGGAGCAGCCGAGCGCGGTGATCATCGGCATCCACCGGTGCCCGCCGACCACGTGGAGCGTGCGGTCGCCGTCGGTCACGACGTCGACCTCGCCACTCACCACGACGACGCACCCGTGCTCGCGGGCGACGAGCGCGGCCGCGTCGTGCGCGTCGTGCGAGGCGGCGAGGCTGTCGACGCCTCGCGAGCCGCCGACGGCGCCGGCGAGAGCCAGCACCTCCCCCGCGTTGCCCCGCACCACGGTGGGCCGCAGCTGCAGGAGGTCGGCGACGAGCTCGCGGCGGTATGCCGTCGCGCCCACGGCGACGGGGTCGAGCACCCAGGGCGTGGCGTCGGCCTGCGCCCGCTCGGCGGCCAGGCGCATGCCGTCGGCCCACGACGGCGACGGGGTGCCGATGTTGACGCAGACGGCGTCGGCGAGCGCCGCCATGTCGGCGGACTCGTGGGGGTCGTGGACCATCGCGGGCGACGCGCCCGCGGCCGACAGCACGTTGGCTGCCAGGTCCATCGAGACGTAGTTGGTGAGGCACTGCACGAGCGGGCTGCGCTCGCGCAGGGCCGTCGTGACGGCAGACGTCGGATCCATGTGTCTCCCTCGCGCCGGTGCTAACCGGATCAGGTTCGGCGGGTGTCATCTCAGCCCCTGCGGGGCACCCCGGACACGTCGACCATAGCGAAGGCCCCCGTCCGGTGGACGGGGGCCTTCGTGGGTCAGGCGTCAGCGAGCTGCCCCGACACCGGAGGCGTCAACGAGCTGCCCCGACGCCGGAGGCGTCAACGAGCTGCCCCGACGCCGGAGGCGTCAACGAGCTGCAGAGCCCTCGACGTAGTCGGCGTCCTGCTGCTTCCACGAGAAGTGGGAGCGCAGGACCTTGCCGGTGGCCTCGATGGGGTGCTGGGCCTCCTGCTCGCGCAGGGCGAGGAACTCGGCGGCGCCGTTGTCCTGGTCGTCGATGAACCGCTTGGCGAAGGTGCCGTCCTGGATGTCGGCGAGGACGGCCTGCATGCGCTCCTTGACGGAGGCGTCGACGACGCGGGGTCCGGAGACGTAGTCGCCGTACTCGGCCGTGTCGGAGATGCTCCAGCGCTGCTTGGCGATGCCGCCCTCCCACATGAGGTCGACGATGAGCTTGAGCTCGTGGAGCACCTCGAAGTAGGCGATCTCGGGCTGGTAGCCGGCCTCGGTCAGGGTCTCGAACCCGGCCTGGACGAGGTGCGACATGCCACCGCAGAGCACGGCCTGCTCGCCGAAGAGGTCGGTCTCGGTCTCCTCGGTGAAGGTCGTCTTGATGACGCCGGCGCGGGTGCCGCCGATGGCCTTGGCGTAGGAGAGGGCGAGGTCCCAGGCGCCCTGGGTGGCGTCCTGCTCGACCGCGATGATGTCGGGGATGCCGCGCCCGGCGACGAACTCGCGGCGCACGGTGTGGCCGGGTGCCTTCGGGGCGACGAGGAGCACGTCGACGCCTGCCGGGGGCTTGACGTAGCCGTAGCGGATGTTGAAGCCGTGGCCGAAGACGAGCGCGTCGCCGTCGACGAGGTTGGGCTCGATCGACTCGGCGTACACGTGACGCTGGACCTGGTCGGGGGTCAGCACGACGATGACGTCGGCCTCCTCCACGGCGTCGGCGACGTCGAGGACGCGCAGGCCCTCGGCCTCGGCCTTCTCGCGGCTCTTGGAGCCCGGGGCGAGGCCGATGCGGACGTCGACGCCCGAGTCGCGCAGGTTGAGGGCGTGCGCGTGCCCCTGGCTGCCGTAGCCGATGACGGCCACCTGCTTGCCCTGGATGATGCTGAGGTCTGCGTCGTCGTCGTAGAACAGCTCGGCCACTGGATTCTCCTGGTGTCGTGGTGTGGGTCGGGGGGTCAGGCGCTGTGGTGCCCCGGCACCGTCCGCAGCGTGCGGTCGGTGATGGAGCGGGCGCCTCGTCCGATCGCGACGCGACCGGACTGGGCGATCTCGCGGATGCCGAACGGCTCGAGCACGTTGAGCATGGCCGTGAGCTTGCCGGAGTCGCCGGTGGCCTCGATGGTGACGGCGTCCGTGGACACGTCGACCACCTTGGCGCGGAACAGCTGGACGGTCTCGAGCACCTGGCCGCGGGTCTGCGCGTCGGTGCGGACCTTGATGAGCATCAGCTCGCGCTCCACCGCGGAGGAGGAGTCGAGCTCGACGATCTTGAGGACGTTGACGAGCTTGTTGAGCTGCTTGGTGACCTGCTCGAGGGGCAGCTCGTCGACGTTCACGACGATCGTCATGCGAGAGATCTCGGGGATCTCCGTGGGGCCGACGGCGAGGGAGTCGATGTTGAACCCGCGCCGCATGAACAGGCTCGAGACGCGCGCGAGGACGCCGGGCGTGTTCTCGACCAGGACGCTGAGGGTGTGCTGGGTGGTCATGCCGTGTGCCCTGCCTCTCGGTGCCGGTCGCTCACAGGTCCTCGTCCTCCCACTCGGGCGCGAGGTCGCGCGCGATCTTGATGTCGTCGTTGCTGGTGCCGGCGGCCACCATCGGCCAGACCATGGCGTCGCGCTCGACCACGAAGTCGATGACGACGGGCCGGTCGGTGATGGCCATGGCCTGCTCGATGGTGGCGTCGAGCTGGTCGGGGCTGTCGCAGCGCAGACCGACGCAGCCGTAGGCGTCGGCGAGCTTGACGAAGTCGGGGATGCGGCGCGCGCCGATCGACTCCGGGCCCGTGTTGAGGTCGGTGTTGGAGTAGCGGCCCTCGTAGAAGAGGGTCTGCCACTGGCGCACCATGCCGAGCGAGGAGTTGTTGATGACGGCGACCTTGATCGGGATGCCCTCGAGCGCGCAGGTGGCGAGCTCCTGGTTGGTCATCTGGAAGCAGCCGTCGCCGTCGATGGCCCACACGACGGAACCGGGCAGCCCGACCTGCGCGCCCATGGCGGCGGGCACGGAGTAGCCCATGGTGCCGGCGCCGCCGGAGTTCAGCCACTGGCGGGGACGCTCGAAGTCGATGAAGTGGGTGGCCCACATCTGGTGCTGGCCGACGCCCGCCACGTAGGTGGCCTCGGGGCCCGCGATGGCGCTGATCCGCTCGATGACGGTCTGCGGCGCGAGACCCTCGCCGGGCGTGTCGTACGCGACCGGGAACTTGTCCTTGACGGCGAGCATCTGCTGGCGCCAGGCCGTGTAGTCGCCCTTCGTGCCGGTCTCGTCGGCCTGCTTGCGCAGCGTGACGACGAGGTCGGCGATGACCTCGCGGCAGTCGCCGACGATCGGCACGTCGACCTCGCGGTTCTTGCCGATCTCGGCCGGGTCGATGTCGGCGTGGATGACCTTGGCGCCGGGCGCGAAGGTCTCCAGCTGTCCGGTGACGCGGTCGTCGAAGCGGGCGCCGAGCGAGATCAGCAGGTCCGACTTCTGCAGGGCGGCGACGGCGGCGACCGTGCCGTGCATGCCGGGCATGCCGAGGTGCAGCTCGTGGCTGTCGGGGAACGCGCCGCGCGCCATCAGCGTGGTGACGACGGGGATGCCGGTGAGCTCGACCAGCATGGCCAGCTCGGCCGCGGCGTCGGCCTTGATCACGCCGCCGCCCACGTACAGGACGGGCCGCTCCGCTGCGGCGATGAGGCGTGCGGCCTCGCGCACCTGCTTGCCGTGGGGGCGCGTGGTGGGCCGGTAGCCCGGCAGCGCGAGCTCGTTCGGCCAGTGGAAGGTGGTGGTGGCCTGCAGAGCATCCTTCGCGACGTCGACGAGCACGGGTCCGGGGCGGCCGGTGCTGGCGATGTGGAACGCCTCGGCGACGACGGTGGGGATGTCGGCGGGGTCGGTCACGAGGTAGCTGTGCTTGGTGATCGGCATCGTGATGCCGCGGATGTCGGCTTCCTGGAAGCCGTCGGTGCCGATGAGGCTCGACGACACCTGGCCGGTGATCGCGACGATCGGCACGGAGTCCATGTAGGCGTCGGCGATGGCGGTGACGAGGTTCGTCGCGCCCGGGCCGGAGGTGGCCATGCACACGCCGACGCGGCCCGTAACCATCGCGTAGCCCTGCGCCGCGTGGCCCGCGCCCTGCTCGTGACGCACCAGCACGTGGCGGATGCTCGAGTCGAACAGCGGGTCGTAGGCGGGCAGGATCGCGCCGCCGGGGATGCCGAAGATGACCTCGACACCCGCGTGCTCGAGCGACCGGACGAGGCTCTGGGCGCCCGTCAGCGTGTCGCTGCTCGGCCTCGTGACCACTTCCGTCATCGCTTCGTCCTCATCTCGTCTGGTCGTGCCCGGTGGGTGTGCTGCGTGCTCGTCGGCCCCGGCGTGGCGCCGGCCGGCGTCCTGTCCCCTCGCATGAAAAAACCCCCCGGCCAATGATGGCGCACGGAGGGTGACGCGAGACGGCGGGTCGTCGCGTCAGTCGTCTACGACAAGGCGGGTGAACGGCACCTCGACAGTCTCGCCCTCCCACGGGGCGTGGTCAAGTTCTGAGACAGGTCGTACCAGCATCCGGACGGCATGGGTGGGGATCAGTGGTGGTCGTGGCGTCGTGGGTGCACTACCGCAGGTGGTCTCGTCGTGCTGGTGCGCTGCCGCAGGGGTCGTGACCTTGCTGGTGCGCTGCCTCGGCTGGCGCTGGGTGTGGTCTCCGAAAGGGCCTCGACCGGGCGGTTGGCAGCAGCGTCGGGTTGGGCACTCGGGCTGTGGGTCGCGTGGGACGCAAGGATCTGCGTTCGTGCGTGAGGCTCCGAGGCTTCTGCGTTTCCTACGGGATCCCGTCACCAACGCAGAAGCGTTCGACCTCAGGCGCGCGAAGGAAGAATCTTGGGTGCCCTTTGCGTTGGGGTGGGCAGAGCCCTTCTCCCTTCTCGTGGCACGGTCCACGAGAAGGGAGAAGCACTGACACGCCTGACCCCGCCGGCGGTGGATATGCCACCTGTAGAGCGCTCCGAAGGTGGCAGATCCACCGATGGGACGCAGAAACGCAGATCCTTGAGTCCATCCCGAGTGCAACCCGCAGCCCGAGACCCCAGACCAGCACGCTCGCCAACCGCCCGGTCGAGGCCCTCTCGGAACGCAGCTCCACGAGAAACCGCGCCGACGCAGCCCCACCTCGAGTCGAAGCCGCGCGGACGCAGCCCCACCCGAGGGAGAACCCACGCCGACGCACCCGCAGGTCGAGGGAAGTCCCACCCTCACCAGGGCGAGACGGCGTAGTCCTTGAGGAAGACGCCGTGCACGTCCTCGCCCGCCTCTCCGCGGACGATCGGGTCGTACACGCGGGCGGCGCCGTCGACGAGGTCGAGGGGGGCCTTGAAGCCCTCCTCGGCCAGCCGGACCTTGGTGGTGTGGGGGCGTTCGTCGGTGATCCAGCCGGTGTCGACGGCCGTCATGAGGATCCCGTCGGTCTCGAGCATCTCCCCCGCGCTGGTGCGGGTCAGCATGTTCAACGCCGCCTTGCTCATGTTCGTGTGCGGGTGGCCCGGTCCCTTGTAGCGGCGGGAGAACTGGCCCTCCATCGCCGAGACGTTGACGACGTAGGTGCGGCGCGCGGGTGAGGCGGCGAGCGCGGGGCGCAGCCGGCTGATGAGGATGAACGGGGCCGTCTGGTTGCAGAGCTGGACCTCGAGGAGCTCGAGCGCGTCGACCTCGGAGACCGTCTGCACCCAGCTGTTGGTGTCGACGACGTCGGGCACGAGGCCGCCCGCGTCGACGCGGTCCAGGTCGGCCGACCCCGCCGTCATCGCCTCCTCGAGCCGCTCGGAGAGCCGGTCGGCGGTGGCCGCGTCGGCTGCCAGCACGGGGTGCGACTCGACCGAGCCGACCAGGGCGGCCGGGTGCAGGTCGCTCGTGTGCCCGAACGTGACGAGCTCCGGTCCCCCGGTCTCCTGGCTCAGCCCGGGCGGCAGCGGCACGCCCTCGGACTCCGCCAGCGGGCCGTAGGCGCCCGGCGACCGCCGGACCGTCTGCGCCGCGTTGTTGATGATGATGTCGAGATGGCCGCGCGCCGCGAGGTCGTCGGCCAGCCCGACCACCTGGGCGGGGTCGCGCAGGTCGATGCCGACGACCCGCAGCCGGTGCATCCAGTCGGCGCTGTCGGGCAGGCTGGCGAACCGACGCACGGCGTCGCGCGGGAAGCGGGTGGTGATGGTGGTCTCGGCACCGTCGCGCAGGAGGCGCAGCGCGATGTACATGCCGATCTTGGCCCGGCCGCCGGTGAGCAGCGCCCGACGCCCGGTGAGGTCGGTGCGTGCGTCGCGCTTGGCGTGGCTCATGGCCGCGCAGTCGGGGCACAGCTGGTGGTAGAACGCGTCGACCAGCGTGAACTTGCGCTTGCAGATGTAGCACCCGCGGGGCACCTGCAGCACGCCTGCCGTCGCCCCGCGCGCGGTCGACGTCAGCGCGATGCCGGCCGTCTCGTCGTCGATGCGCTGCGCCGAGCCGGTCGCCGTGCGCTCGACGACCTCGCGGTCGGCGGCGGCGGTCGCCGCTCGCGCGGCCCGACGCCGCTGCTTCTTGACGTCCTTGTAGAACGCGCCGCAGGCACGACGCAGCGCCACGTACGCCTCGTCGTTCTCGCCCAGGAACTGCGCCTCCCCGAGGACCTTCAGGGCGGTCGCGAGCTCCTCGTCGGTGAAGTCGGGCACTACCCGGTGACGGCGCCGTGCGCCGCGGAGCTGACGAGCTTGCGGTACTTCGCGAGCACGCCGGAGGTGTACTTGGGCGCCGCCGGCTCCCAGCCGACCTTGCGCCGCTCGAGCTCGTCGTCGTCGATCTCGACCTCGAGGGTGCGGTTGGCGACGTCGAGCGTGATCGGGTCGCCGTCGCGCACGAACGCGATGGGGCCGCCGTCGACGGCCTCGGGGGCGACGTGGCCGACGCACAGGCCGGTGGTGCCGCCGGAGAAGCGGCCGTCGGTGAGCAGCAGGACGTCCTTGCCGAGACCGGCGCCCTTGATGGCCCCGGTGATGGCGAGCATCTCGCGCATGCCCGGTCCGCCCTTGGGGCCCTCGTTGCGGATGACCACGACGTCGCCGGAGGTGATCGTGCCGTCCTCGAGGGCGTCCATCGCGGCGCGCTCGCCGTCGAAGACGCGCGCGGTGCCGCGGAACACGTCGGAGTCGAAGCCGGCGCTCTTCACGACGGCACCCTCGGGCGCGAGCGACCCGTGCAGGATCGTGAGCCCGCCGGTCTTGTGAATGGGGGCGTCGAGCGGGCGGATGATGTCGCCGTCGAGGCCGAGGTCGATGTCGGCGAGGTTCTCGGCCATGGTCCGACCCGTGACCGTCATGACGTCGCCGTGCATGAGCCCGGCGTCGAGCAGCGCCTTCATGATGACCGGGATGCCGCCGACCTTGTCGACGTCGTTCATGACGTAGCGTCCGAACGGCTTGAGGTCGCCGAGGTGCGGGACCTTGTCGCCGACGCGGTTGAAGTCGTCGAGGGTGAGCGGCACGCCCGCCTCGCGGGCGATCGCCAGGAGGTGCAGCACGGCGTTGGTGGAGCCGCCGAGCGCCATCACGACGGTGATGGCGTTCTCGAAGGCCTCGAGCGTCATGATGTCGCGGGCGGTGATGCCCCGGCGCAGCAGCTCGACGACGGCCTCGCCCGACTTGGCGGCGTAGTCGTCGCGACGACGGTCCGGGGCGGGCGGCGCGGCCGAGCCGGGCAGGCTCATCCCGAGCGCCTCGGCGGCGGACGCCATCGTGTTGGCGGTGTACATGCCGCCGCAGGCGCCCTCACCGGGACAGATCGCCCGCTCGATGCGGTCGACCTCCTCACGCGTGATGAGCCCCTTGATGCAGGCGCCGACGGCCTCGAAGGCGTCGATGATCGTGACGTCCTTGCCGTCGACGTTGCCGGGCATGATCGAGCCGGCGTAGAGGAACACGCTGGACAGGTCGAGGCGCGCGGCGGCCATGAGCATGCCGGGCAGGCTCTTGTCGCAGCCGGCCAGCAGCACCGAGCCGTCGAGCCGCTCGGCCATCATCACGGTCTCGACGGAGTCGGCGATGATCTCGCGGCTGACGAGCGAGAAGTGCATGCCCTCGTGGCCCATGCTGATGCCGTCGGAGACGCTGATGGTGCCGAACTCCAGCGGGTAGCCGCCGGCCGCGTGCACGCCCGTCTTGACCGCCTTGGCAAGCCGGTCGAGCGAGAGGTTGCAGGGGGTGATCTCGTTCCAGCTGGACGCGACGCCGACCTGCGGCTTCGGCCAGTCCTCGTCGCCCATGCCCACCGCGCGCAGCATGCCGCGGGCGGCGGTCTTCTCGAGACCGTCGGTGACGTCGCGGCTGCGGGGCTTGATGTCGACGCCGGGCTCGGGCGTCGGGGCGGGGCGGCGTTCGGGGGTCTCGCTGGACATGGGCTGATCCTACGACCGGGCGGCTCGGCGGCGTCCGCTGGTCAGGTCGCCGCATCGTCGGCCCGCACGAGCAGCCGCGCAGCGAGGTGACGCAGCCGCTGCTCGTCGTCGCGGCGCGCCACCTGGAGCCTTGCGCTCATGGCCTGCGGCGTGATCCCCAGCTCCTGGGCAGCGGCCCGCTGCGTCGCGTGTCGCTCGAGCACGTCGACCGCCTGCTGCCCGTCGGCCGACCGGTCGGCGACGAGCCGCGCCAGCACCTGCAGCGCCGTCTCGGCGTCGACGCCGGCCTCCTCGTCACGACCCGTCCCGACGTCGAGGGCGACGCCTGCGGGGCAGCGCGCCGCGCGCTCGACCGCCGTCCGCGCCGCGTACAGGGCAGGGCCTCGCGCGGCCCGCACCGACGTCGGCACGGGGGTCTCGACGTCACCGACGCCGATCCCGATCCACCAGCGCTGCGTCCGGGCGACCAGCACCACGACGTCGACCGCGGCCACGGGATCGTCGACGAGGGCCTGCACCTCGTCGCCGACGGTGCGCTCGAAGCCTCGCACCGTCGGCGTCGCATCCAACGCGCGCAGGAGGTCGGGGACCGCGTCGGCGGCCTGGCGGCTTCGGCGCTGGTCGAGGGTGAGGGCGAACATGACGTCACCCTATCAATGCTTGAGACTTGATTCACGTGTATCAAGCATGAGGACTTGATGTGTCGTCACGTCCGGGAGGACGTCCGAGGCTCGTGGCACGATGACGGCGGAGAGGAGCACCATGACCGACCGGCCCGCCGACCCCTCGGCCGACGCCCCGTCCGGGTCCACACCGCCCGTGGACCCTCCCGTCGAGGCGATCGAGGTCGAGCTGAGCATCCTCGCGGAGGCCCGCAACGAGGTAGGTGCGGCCGACCACAAGGCTTCGATGGTGCTGGCGGTGCTGGGCATCGGCTTCGGGGCGCTGCTCGCCGGGCTCATCGCGCGCGACTGGAGCCCCACCGAACTCGACGTCCCCGGGCGGACGGTCTGGTACGTCGGCGCCCTGCTCGCCGCCGGCTCGGTCGGCGCGGCGGCGCTCGCCGTGTGGCCGCGGTTCACCGTGCCGCCGCCCTCCCCCCAGGTCTACTACTGGGGCCACGTCGCCGCGTTCGGCACCCGGGAGGCCCTCGACGCCTCGCTCGACGCCCAGCCGCCGACCCTGCCGGCACGGACCCGGCACCAGCTCTACGAGCTGTCGCGGATCGTGGCGCGCAAGTACCACTGGGTGCGCGTGGCGATGCGTCTGGCGGGGGCGTCGGTGCCGTTCTTCGTCCTCGCGGCGCTGGTGGGCTACTGACCCGGCGCGGAGGGCGTGAGCACGGTGCCGTGCAGCAGCAGGTCGTGCGCGTGCAGGACGGCATAGGCGCCGCTACGACGCAGGTTCTGCGACACGGCGGAGGCGCTGATGCCCTCCTCGTCGGCGAGGTCGGCCTGGGTCCGACCGTCGAGCACGCCGCGCAGCAGCCGTCGCGACCGCGGCAGCATGCCGCTGACGATCTCGTCGCGCAGGAGCAGGAAGGCGTCGACGTGGGCGGGGTCGGGGTGCTCGGGGGCGCGCGGAACCCCGTCGGCGACGACGTACCAGGTGCGCAGGGTGCGGTCGCGGCCGGTCTCCCGCGCCTTCGCCTCGTTGATGGCGTCGCGGGCGGCCCACCAGCCCGGACCGTCCTGGAGCAGTCCGACGGCACCGTGCCCGAGGTGCTGCACCGGCCCCACGCCGATGCCGGTGCGGGCGTCGAGCTGCTCCGGGAGCTCGAGGCGCAGCAGCAACGACGACCTCAGGGCCTGCTCGACGGTCGCGTAGCGCGCCTGCGCCTCGTCGCCGACCGTGGGCTCGAGCGGCTGCTCGGCGGGCACGGACCGGTTGACGGCGGCCAGCGCGTCCGTGAACGCCCGGTGCACCCAGACGCGGTCGGCGTGCCGGCGCGAGCCCACGAGGTCGACGATCATCGTCACCCGCGTCGACAGCCCCGTCATGAAGATAAGTCTATGCCTTCAGGTAAGACAGAACCTGTTCCTGACATCATGGCCTCATGCACATCGCCTGGGCCGTCGGGAAGACCTTCGCGCACCACGACCCCGACCTCCCGCTGCTCACCGCGGCCATGACCGCCCGCGGCCTCGACGCGCAGACCGCCGTCTGGGACGACCCGGACGTCGACTGGGGCGCCTACGACCTCGTCGTCGTGCGCTCCTGCTGGGACTACGTGCCACGGCGCGCCGAGTTCCTCGCATGGGCCGACGCGGTGCCGCGGCTCGCCAACCCCGCCGCCGTGCTGCGGTGGAACACCGACAAGACCTACCTGCGCGCCCTCGACGAGGCAGGCGTGGCCGTCGTGCCCACGGCGTGGTCCGTGCGGTCCGTCGACGACCTGCCGGCGGCCGAGGAGTGGGTGGTGAAGCCGACCGTCTCCGCCGGCGCGGCCGACACCGCCCGCTGGAGCGACCCGGAGCAGGCCGTCGCCCACAGCCGTCGCCTGCTCGACTCCGGTCGCGCCACCATGACGCAGCCCTACGTCGACGCCGTCGACACCGAGGGCGAGACCGGCATCCTCCTCTTCGGAGGCACCGTGTCGCACGCCTTCCGCAAGGGTGCCCTCCTCACCCGCGGCGACGACCCCCGCAGCCTCCCGGAGCTGAAGGAGGACATCGGGCCGCGTGAGCCGTCCGCCGACCAGGTGGCCTTCGCCCAGCACGCGGTGCACGTGGCGCGGGAGCTCACCGGCCACGAGCTCCTGTACGCCCGGGTCGACGTCGTGACCGGACCCGACGGACGTCCGCGCCTCATGGAGCTCGAGCTGACCGAGCCGTCGTTCTTCCTGCCGCACACCGCGACGGGCGCCGCGACCTTCGCCGACGCCCTCGTGGCACGGCTGTCGGGATGAGGACCACGCGGTCGAGTTCCGCCGAACGCGTTGCGGACGGCCCCGCGAGCGGGCAGGATCGTCGCCCGTGAGCCAGACCCCGGGCCTCGTGCGCTTCCACGACGTCATCAGCGCCGACGGCACGCGGCTGCGCGCCTGGACCAACGACGCCGACGGACCGACCGTGCTGCTGTGCAACGGCCTCGGCACCAACCCCTACGCCTGGCCGACCCTGCTCAACCCCGACTGCGGCGTGCGGGTCGTCTCCTGGAACCACCGCGGCGTCGGCGGCTCGGCACGTCCGGCGGACGGTCGTGTCGACCTCGACTCCTTCGTCGAGGACGCGCTGGCCGTGATGGACGACGCGGGCCTGGAGTCGGCGCCCGTCCTGAGCTGGTCGACCGGCGTGACGGTGGCCTTCGAGCTCGCCGGGCGTCACCCGGAGCGGGTCGAGGGCATCCTGGCCGTCGCCGGCGTCCCGGGCAACACCTTCGGGACGATGCTCGCTCCCCTGCACGTCCCGCCGTTCCTCGCCCGACAGCTGATGGTCAGCCTCGCCCGGGTGACCACGGTGACGGGTCACGGTCTTGCACCGGTGACCCGCAGGCTGCCCTGGACCCGTTCGACGACGGACCTGCTGCGCCGAGCACGGCTCATCGACCCCGCCGCCGACACCGCCGACCTGCAGGCCATGGTGAAGGAGTTCTTCACCACGCACCCCGCCTGGTACGCCCGGCTCGCCCTCGGCGTGTCCAAGCACGCACGGGTGCGCCTCTCCGCCATCGACGTGCCGACCACGTTCGTGGCGGGACGCTGGGACGTGCTCACCGGGGCCCGCGACATGTACACCGCCTCGCAGAACGTCCGCAGGTCCCGCTTCCGCGAGCTCGACGCGACCCACTTCATCCCCGTCGAGCACCCCGACGTCGTGCTCGAGGAGCTGCAGCTCCTCCTCGAGCGGATCGAGGCGCTGCGCGGGACGTGAGACCGTCCGTCGTCAGGCGGGGTCGTCGGCCCACGACGTGCGACCGTCGCCGGTGATCGGGATCGCCGGCCCCGGCGTGACGCGAGGGCGGAACGTCGCCTCGCCCAGACCCCGCACGCGGGCGAGCCACTCCCGCGCGCGCCGACCGCCCTCGCTGACGACGTAGCCCTGCACGTCGAGCCCGGCCGCCACCCCGAGGTCGACGGTGCGGGCGGCGTAGACGCCCTGGGTGACGACGATCGCGGTGTCGGCCTCGAAGACGTCGCGGGCGCGTCGCATGGTGTGCCACGTGCTGAAGCCGGCGTAGTCGGTGAACACGTCGGCGGCCGGCACGCCGGCCTCGAGCACCGCGTCGCGCATGGCGTCGGGCTCGTTGTAGCTCGGCGTGCCGTTGTCGCCCGAGACCAGGATCTTCTCGACCAGCCCCCGGTCGTAGAGCTCGAGGGCGGCACGCACGCGCTGCTCGACGGGGCGACCGAGCGAGCCGTCGGGGTACACGCCGGCGCCCGGGACGATCGCGACCTGAGCCGGGTCGAGGTCGTCCGGCTGACGGGTGATCCGCTCGGACGTGCGACCCACGACCAGGAGGTTCGCGACCACGACCAGCGCGACGCCAACGACGCCGAGGGCGAGGACCGAGATCACCAGCACCCGCGACCACGACCTCGGTCGTCGGCCGACGTCCTCACCCTCGTGCGTCGTCACGGGGTGCTCAGGCGAGCTTCTCGAGGATCAGCTCGCGCACTCGCCCGGCGTCGGCCTGGCCGCGCATCTCCTTCATGACGGCACCGATGAGCGCGCCGGCCGCCTGGACCTTGCCGTCGCGGATCTTCTGCGCGACGTCGGGGTTCGCGGCGATCGCGGCGTCGACGGCCGCTCCGAGCGCACCGTCGTCGGAGACGACCTCGAGCCCCCGGGCGGACACGACCTCCTCGGGCGAGCCCTCGCCCGCCAGGACGCCCTCGAGCACCTGGCGCGCCAGCTTGTCGTTGACCCGACCCTCGTCGATGAGCGCCTGGACGCCGGCGACCTGCTCGGGCGTGACACCCAGCTCGTCCAGACCGACGCCCGCCTCGTTGGCACGTCGGGCCAGCTCGCCCAGCCACCACTTCTTCGCCGCGGCCGGCGTGGCGCCGGCCGCCACTGTCGCGACGACCAGCTCCAGCGCCCCCGCCCCCACGGTGTCGCGCATGTCGAGGTCGGAGAAGCCCCACTCGGCCTGCAGCCGCTTGCGACGCTCTGCCGGCGGCTCCGGCAGGGTGCCGCGCAGCTGCTCGACCCAGTCGCGTGACGGCGAGACCGGTGCGAGGTCGGGCTCGGGGAAGTAGCGGTAGTCGTCGGCGTCGGACTTCGGGCGTCCCGGCGAGGTCGAGCCGTCGGCCTCGTGGAAGTGCCGGGTCTCCTGCAGGATGCTCTGGCCGGCGTCGAGGACGCCCGCGTGCCGTGAGACCTCGAAGCGCACCGCGCGCTCCACCGAGCGGAAGGAGTTGACGTTCTTCGTCTCGCTGCGGGTGCCCAGCGTCGCGGAGCCCTTCGGCTTGAGCGAGAGGTTGACGTCGGCGCGCAGCGAGCCCTGGTCCATCCGGGCGTCGGAGACGTCGAGCGCCACCATGAGGTCGCGCAGGTGCTGGACGTAGGCGCGGGCGACGGCGGGCGCCTTCTCGGCGGGCACCTCGATCGTGCGCGTGACGATCTCGATGAGCGGGATCCCGGCGCGGTTGTAGTCGAGCAGCGAGTGGTCGGCGCCGTGGATGCGGCCCGTCGCACCGCCGACGTGCAGCGACTTGCCGGTGTCTTCCTCCATGTGGGCGCGCTCGACCTCGATGCGGAAGGTCTCACCGTCGACGTCGAGGTCGACGTAGCCGTCGAACGCGATCGGCTCGTCGTACTGCGACGTCTGGAAGTTCTTCGGCATGTCCGGGTAGAAGTAGTTCTTCCGCGCGAACCGGCACCACTCGGCGATCTCGCAGTTGAGCGCGAGCCCGATGCGGATGGCCGACTCGACGGCCTTCGCGTTGACGACGGGCAGCGCACCCGGCAGGCCGAGGCACACCGGGCACACCTGCGTGTTCGGCTCGGCGCCGAACGTCGTGGCGCAGCCGCAGAACATCTTCGTGTTCGTGTTCAGCTCGACGTGCACCTCGAGCCCGAGCACGGGGTCGTAGCGCTCGATCGCCCGCTCGAAGGGGACGAGCGCGGGGGTGGTCTGCGTGCTCATCGGGCGGCTCCCGCGTCGATGTCGGACAGGACGGGTGCGTCGACGAGCCGCTCCAGGGCGGCCCCGACGTTGTACAACCGGTCGTCGGCCTGCGCCGGGGCGAGCACCTGCACGCCCACGGGCAGGCCGGTGTCGCTGGCGAGCCCGACGGGCAGGCTGAGCCCGGGCACGCCGGCCAGGTTGGCCGGGATCGTCGCGACGTCCTCGAGGTACATCGCGAGCGGGTCGTCGCTCTTCTCCCCCAGCCGCCACGCCGTCGTGGGCGCCGTGGGCGAGACGAGCACGTCGACCTGCTCGAAGGCAGCCGCGAAGTCGCGCGCCACCAGGGTGCGCACCTTCTGCGCCGAGCCGTAGTAGGCGTCGTAGTAGCCGCTCGACAGCGCGTACGTGCCGAGGATGATGCGGCGCTTGACCTCGTCGCCGAAGCCGGCGTCGCGGCTGGCCGCCATGACCTGCTCGGCACTCGCGAGCTGGCCGTCGGGCGTGACCCGCAGTCCGTACCGCATGGCGTCGAAGCGGGCCAGGTTGCTCGAGACCTCGCTCGGCATGACGAGGTAGTAGGCGGCGATGCCGTGCTCGAAGCTCGGGCACGAGACCTCCACGACCTCCGCCCCGGCCTGCGCGAGCAGCTCGACCGTCTCGTCGAAGCGCTGCTGGACGCCGGGCTGGAAGCCCTCCCCGCCCAGCTCCTTGACCACGCCGACCCGCAGTCCCGTGACGTCGCCGCGGCGTGCGGCGTCGACGACCGACGGCACCGGGGCGTCGAGGCTGGTGGAGTCGCGCGGGTCGTGGCCGGCGAGCACCTCGTGCAGGAGGGCGGCGTCGAGCACGGAGCGGGCCATCGGACCGACCTGGTCGAGGCTGCTCGCCATGGCGATGACGCCGTACCGCGAGACTCCGCCGTAGGTCGGCTTGACGCCCACGATGCCGGTCATGGCGCCGGGCTGGCGGATCGAGCCACCGGTGTCGGTGCCCAGCGCGAGCGGTGCCTCGTAGCCGGCGACGGCAGCGGCCGACCCGCCGCTCGAGCCGCCGGGGATGCGCTCGGTGTCCCACGGGTTGCGGGCGGGCTTGTAGGCGGAGTGCTCGTTGGACGAGCCCATCGCGAACTCGTCGAGGTTGGTCTTGCCGAGGATCGGCAGCCCGGCGGCGCGCAGCCGCGAGACGACGGTGGCGTCGTACGGCGGCACCCAGCCCTCGAGGATCCGCGAGCCGGCCGTCGTGGGCTGGCCGACGGTGTTGATGAGGTCCTTCACGGCCACCGGCACGCCCGCCAGCGTCGGGAGCGTCTCGCCAGCGGCGCGGCGCGCGTCGACGTCGGCCGCGGTGGCCAGCGCCCCCTCGGGGTCGACGTGCAGGAAAGCGCCGAGCCGGTCGTCGACGTCGGCGATCCGGTCGAGGTGGGCCTGCGTGACGTCGACGGACGTCAGGCTGCCGTCGCCGAGCGCCTCGGCGATCTCGGCGGCCTTCAGGCGGATGGGGTCGCTCATGTCAGTCCTCCCCCAGGATCTGCGGCACGAGGAAGCGCTGCTCCTCGCTGGCCGGCGCGCCCGCGAGGGCCTCGTCGGGCGTGAGACCGGGGCGGACGACGTCGTCGCGGAAGACGTTGTCGATCGGCACGGGGTGGCTCATGGCGGGCACGTCGGCGCTCGCGGCCTCCTGGACCGCGGCGACGTGGTCGAGGATGGCGGGCAGCTCGGCGCCCAGCCGATCGAGCTCGTCCTCGCTGAGCGAGATGCGCGCGAGGTTCGCCAGGTGGGCGACGTCCTCACGCGAGATGGCCGACGACATGCGTCTCCCTTGCGGCTGGGGTGCGGGTACCGACCCATCGTAGTGAGGAGTCACCTCACGTTCACCGGCCTCCCCTACGCTGCGCGTCGTGCTCGAGACCCTCAGCCCCGTGCAGCTCTCCGCCTTCTCCGTCGACGACTCCGACGACGACGACCCCGTCCTCCTCGACGCCAGCGGCCTGGCCGTCGACACGTGGCGCGAGGGCTACCCGTACGCCGAGCGTCTGGACCGCGACACGTACGAGCTGGAGAAGCGTCTGCTGCAGATCGAGCTCATCAAGCTGCAGAGCTGGGTCAAGGAGTCGGGGCAGCGCCTCGTGCTGCTGTTCGAGGGACGCGACGCGGCCGGCAAGGGCGGCACCATCAAGCGCTTCACCGAGCACCTGAACCCCCGCGGCGCGCGGGTCGTCGCGCTGGTCAAGCCGACCGACCGCGAGCAGGGCCAGTGGTACTTCCAGCGCTACGTCTACCACCTGCCGACGTCGGGCGAGATCACGTTCTTCGACCGCTCCTGGTACAACCGGGCCGGCGTCGAGCGGGTGATGGGCTTCTGCACGCCCGAGCAGTACACGGAGTTCCTCAAGCAGGCCCCCGCGTTCGAGAAGATGCTCGTCAACGACGGCATCCACGTCGTGAAGTTCTGGTTCTCCGTGTCGCGGGCCGAGCAGCTCACGCGATTCACGATCCGCCAGATCGACCCGGTGCGTCAGTGGAAGCTCTCCCCCATGGACCTCGCGTCCCTCGACAAGTGGGACGCCTACACCGAGGCGAAGGAGGCCATGTTCCGCCGGACGGACACCAAGCACTCCCCCTGGACCGTCGTGAAGAGCAACGACAAGAAGCGCGCCCGTCTTGAGGCCATGCGCCACGTGCTGCACCGCTTCGACTACCCCGGCAAGGACCACGACGTCGTCCGCACCCCCGACCCCCTCGTCGTCGGCGCCGCCGCCGACCTCTTCGACCCCGACTCCGCCGACGTGGACTGAGCGCGTCTCCGGCTGGGGCGCGCTGCCTGCGGTCGTCGTGACCTTGCTGGTGCGCTGCCCGCGTGGGTCTGTGCTTGCGGCTGCGCCGCCGCAAGGGGTCTGACCTTGCTGGTGCGCTGCCTCGGCCGGCGCTGGGTGTGGTCTCCGAAAGGGCCTCGACCGGGCGGCTGGCGACGGCGCTGGGTTGGGGTCTCGGGCTGCGGGTCGATGCTGGGTGTGGACGCAAGAAGCTGCGTTCGTGCGTCGGAGTCCAAGGATTCTGCGTTTGGTACGGGATTCCGTCACCAACGCAGAAGCGTTCGACCTCCGGCGCGTGGAGGAAGAAGCGTGGGTGCCCTTGGGGGTGGGGTGGGCAGTGCTTCTCCCTTCTCGTGGCACGGTCCACGAGAAGGGAAGATCTCTGCTCCGTCTGACCCCGCCGGCGGTGGATCTGCCACCTGTAGAGCGCTCAGAAGGTGGCAGACCCACCGTTGGGACGCGCGAACGCAGAGTCGTGGCCCGAGAACGCAGAAACGAAGAATCGTGCGTCCAAAGGCGAGCTCAGGCCAAGCCCCGAGACCCGGAGCCGGCCCCAGGCCCACTGCCGGTCGAGGCCCTTTCGGAGGCCACCCCCAGCGCCAGCCGAGGCAGCGCACCAGCAAGGTCACGACCCCCTGCGGTAACGCACCAGCAAGGTCACGACCCCCTGCGGTAACGCACCAGCAGGCCGGGACCCCCGCAGGCAGCGCACCAGCCAGCCCACGACGACCCTGCCGCGAACCGGCCGGACTCAGCCCTCGGTGGGCG